>CAZWYK010000118.1:0-3785 GCA_964638205.1 uncultured Candidatus Cloacimonadota bacterium
ACTGATATATTTTACCATAAATCACATAAATATCTTCATTATTTAACGGTAAAAACCGAACTGCTTTTGTGACAATTTCTGGACCAATCCCAGCCGGATCGCCAGTTGTAATTGCTATTATATTCATATTCAAACGCTCACTTTTATAAAATATATGTTGCTTATTTTTTCAAACAAAATATTGTCAATAATTTCATTTTCCAAAAAATAATTTGACAAATAAAACACTGTTTTTGAATTTACACTCCGCAAGTGAGCGGGAGTAGCTCAGTGGTAGAGCTCCACGTTGCCAACGTGGTTGTCGCGAGTTCGAATCTCGTCTCCCGCTCCATTTTTTTGAAGGGCGACATCGCCAAGTGGTAAGGCAATGGTCTGCAAAATCATTATCCCCAGTTCGAATCTGGGTGTCGCCTCCAATTTTCACAAAGATTTGCCGGAGTGGTGGAATTGGTAGACACAAGGGACTTAAAATCCCTCGATCTTCGGGTTGTGCCGGTTCAAGTCCGGCCTCTGGTACCATATAAAAAGAGCACTTTTATAGGTGCTCTTTTTTATTTTTCTCTTTAAAATCTCAAAACCAATTTTTGAAAATCGGCTGAAAACCCGCAAGAGCAATAGCTTTTTTCATCTCCGTAACGGTACGATTATCCGCAATTTCAAATTGATTTTCTTCATTTTCTTTGAGCGAATATCCCCCTACAGAAGTTTTCACTCCAGCAGAAATCTGCGTCACCCCAAGTGGCATCACATTGTTGCGAAAATGTTCACTTTCTCGCGTCGAAATATTGATGCCGATTTGCGGAAAATAGAGCCGCATTGCTAACATTGCTTGTACCAAATTTTTGTCCGAAACTTCAACCGTTCTCACTTTTGAACCATGATAAGGACGCAATCGAGGTAAGCTTATTTTGTATTCCACTTCGGAAAATTTCTTGAATAAAAATCGCAAATGCTGTCCGGTTAGAAACAGCTCTTTTCGCCAATCATTCAAACCTAAAAGTGCTCCAATATTGAGACTGTGCATACCAGCTTTCGCACCGCGAAAAGGCGCTTCTAATCTAAAATTATAATCTTTTTTAGGTCCATTTAAGTGCACTTCATCGTAAATTTCCTCATCGTAAACTTCCTGATAAATAGTCAAACCATCAACTCCGGCGACGATTAATTCAGCATATTCCGCTTTGGTGAGTGCATAAATCTCAATGGTGATGGAATCAAAATAATTTTTCAGAATTTGCACCGCTTTTTTGATGTAAGAAATTGGGGTAGTTTGTCGGCTATCACCGGTCAAAAGTACGATGTGCCGAACACCAGTTTGATGGATTGCTTTTGCTTCAGTTTCAATTTGCTCAAAATTTAATTTGTGGCGTTGGAATTTATTAGTTACGCTGTAACCGCAGTACTGGCACTGATTTTCGCAGTAATCGGCAATGTATAATGGTGAATAAAGCAAAATTGCTTTGCCAAAATATTTTAGTGAATTTAATCTTGCTTTTTGTGCCATCTCTTCCAAAAAATCTTCGGCTTTTGGTGAAAGTAATTTGAGAAAATCGTGGTAAGTTAGTTCTTTTTTAGCAATAATTTTCAAAATATCAGCATCGGTTGTTGAATTAAATATTCCTGTAAAATCTAAATTTGAAAATTGTTGCAAATATTCGTAAGTATTCATATTCTAACTATTTAAAAAACCTGTCAACGGTGACGACGGATTGGCAACTTCACTTTTTGCACCCAATTTTGAAGTAAACGCAATACGTCCAGCTTGGACGGCTAATTTAAATGCTTCTGCCATTTTATCAGGATTTTCGGCACTCGCGATGGCAGTATTTACTAAAACGGCATCAGCTCCCATTTCCATTGCCATGGCGGCATCAGAAGGGGCACCAATCCCCGCATCAATGATGACTGGAATGTCGATTTCATTAATAATTATTTGGCAGATTTCTTTCGTTCTAATGCCACGATTCGAACCAATCGGTGAACCAAGTGGCATCACTGCGGCAGCACCAGCATCTACCAATTTCTTGGCAGTCATCAAATCTGGCGAAATATACGGCAATACGACAAAACCTTCTTTTACCAAAATTCTCGTTGCTTTCAATGTCTCTTCATTGTCCGGCAACAAATATTTTTGGTCAGAAATCACTTCAATCTTAACCCAATTTCCGCAACCCATTGCTTCCGACAAATGTGCAATTCTAACTGCTTCTGTTGCATTTCTGGCACCCGATGTATTCGGTAAAAGCGTCATATAATCTGGAATATATGACAAAATATTTTCTTCGGCTGACTGTAAATCTACGCGTCGTAAAGCAAGCGTAATAATTTCTGATTCTGACGATTTTACCGCTTTCGTAATCGTCGCTTTCTGCGGAAATTTACCAGTACCAATCAACAATCTACTTTTGATTTTTTTATCACCTAAAATAAAATCTGACATATTTTTCTCCAATTATTTCCATAAATAACAGAACTAATATTTTTTATACTTTATCATCACCGATTATCAAACGCAAAACCATGTTCGCCTGATGATTTGCTGCAATCGCTACGCGTGGTGCCATTAAACCACAATTAAAAGTCGCCTCATTCACATCATCGCCAACGAGATATAAGTTTTCAAACGGTCTTTTTGTTTGAATTAAATTACTCGAAAAACTTCCAGCTATGCCAGACGCCGCAACTATTTTTTTTGTGGGGAAATGGGCAAGAACACTATTGATGAGCATCGCTTTATTCTCAGCAACATCAAACGCTTCCACGATAATATCAGCAGAATTGAACAAATTTTCCAAATTATTTTCGGCAACATAAACATCGTGTGTTTTGTATGTGATGAATGGATTTATCTGCATCAAAGTTGATTTGAGTGCTTCCGTTTTGCACATTCCAATTTGCGAAATGTAATATTGCTGACGATTCAAGTTGCTCGGTTCCACCACATCAAAATCGACTAAAATAAGTTTACCCACGCCAATGCGAGCAAGTGAAATGGCAACATTCGAACCGAGCCCACCCAAACCTGCAATCGCAACGGTTGCTTGCTTTAATTTTTCATGAATTTGTGGGGTATGTCGTGCCATCATTAAATTCTCTAATTCATTTTCAGAAGGCACTTCGCCTCGTTTGATGAGCGTTATTTTATCACCATCTTTAAGCATAGTATTTTCGTTGGTGGGGAAACCATTTAAGATGCTAATATCAGCATCTTTTTTATGAATTCCTCGTAATTCAAAGAGTGAAATTTCAGTATATTTAAAAGATTTTTCGTTCACAAAAATTTGCACTATCCACCTCCTACAAAACCAACAATTTCTATTTCATCATTGTCAGTCAAAATGGTATTTGTAAATTGAGTTTTTGGTAAAATTTTCTTATTCAATTCGACGACAATGCGAGTGTCATTCAAATTCAAATGAACCAATAATTCCATTACTGAAATTTGCGTTTCAAAATGCAACTTTTTGCTATTCACAATCATCTTTACCTCAATAAAAAAAGAGAGACAGGATTGTCTCTCAAAATTATCACAATCCCTTCGTTAGCATTAACTAAATCAGGTTCGAAGGGTCAGAGACAACATCTCTTTCTCAGGTCATTTGACGACCTCCCCTTGCCTACTGGCAGAAGATTTCACGGCTGATTTTTTGTAAAGATATTTATTTAAAGAAAAGTTGCTCTCCCAATTTCTCGGGAGAGCTATTTTTTTTACTTCATCAGTATCATTTTCTTAGTATCAACAGCTTTGCCATCGACAACAAGTTTGTAGAAGTAAACGCCTGATG
>CAZWYK010000119.1:0-3736 GCA_964638205.1 uncultured Candidatus Cloacimonadota bacterium
GTCATGTGCATATAGTTTTCGTGGAAAGCAGCATCTGTGTCATAATGCCAGATTGGCCAGCCGTTGTACATGTAAACATTATCTTCTTCATCTACATAATCAAGCACGCCATCATTATCTGTATCCCAAGGTACAAATAAATCGTTTGGACCGTGTACATAATTTTGATTAGCAGCTTCTTCATCTACAAAAGAATCTTGAGCTTGAAGCACGAATTCGCCAGTGTTGAAATCGAACTGAACAGAATATGGGAAGATTTCCCACGGGTAGTAGTAACTAGCGTCTTCTGAATCTTCGTAAGTTTGAAGCCCCATATTGATGCTCATGTTAATTTTTGAAGCACCATCAGAGAAGATAGCACTATTGTGACCAGAGTTTACGGGTCCCCAATAGAGTGAATGTGGGATGTTGTCAAGTTCATTCCAGAACATATCATTTGGGTTTCCTGTATCAAATCTGCATTCTGTAGCTACATAAGTCCAGTCGCCTTCGCCGTAGTTATCATTGTAATATACATAAAATTCTTCGTAATCATTGCCTTCTGCTTCTGCAGCTTGGTTATAACCGAAGAAAGCAACGCGACCACTCATCTCATCTGCGCACATACCGTGTGAAGGACGATTCCAATTTGGAGTTTCATTGTGCCAATTATCAAAAATTGGTAAAGTTATAAAAGTCCAATCTAACTGGGATTGCATATTGAAATCCATTTCATTAAAATCTGCATAAGCTAAAAGCACATTCTCAGAAGGGTCTCCTCCTACAGCACTTGTCGCATTATTTCCTTGAATGTAAACTCTGTGCTTTCCTGCAACAGGAGAACGACCAATGTGAACATAAGGCCAGATAAATTCATCTGGTGTCCAGTTGTTTGTGTTATCAATAACTGTCCAATTTTCTACCCAAAGCCCAGGAGCACCGAAATGGAAAAGGTCGTAAGAAGCGCAAGCTTCGAACATTCCACCGGTTGGAGTCCAATGCCATGCGGCAATAGGGTCACCATTACTTGGATCTGTATCGATACCACCGTAACCTTCCCAAACGTCTTGTGTGCCAATCGTACCAACATTTGTAACATTACCAGCTGCATCAACATAGGCATAATACTCACGACGGTTTACAGTAGTAGTTTCACGTGCGTGAAATATCATATAAACACCCCCGAAAGCATCCGGTTGAACAGCAACAGGAAGTGAATTATAACTACCCGGCATATAATCGTAGTAGTTTGTAATTAAACTTTGTGGCGCTGTTACAAATTCGTGTGCAGGAACATTACGTTGTGCAGATGTTTCTCGCACTAATCGCGTTTCCTTCACATTTTCCCTCACGATTGCAGTTTTACCTGTTGGCTGCATTAAATCAGCAAACATAGTAACTGCAAACATTACCAAAACTAACAAAACAAAAAACTTTTTCATTTTTCCTCCTTGATTTTAGTTTTTCTGTCTTTTTCCAATGAATCTAAAATTTCATTTTTATTGAAACACGGTGTGGGGTCGCGATAAAACTTTCAGTTAAATCGCCCATATGTGTGTATGAATAATCAAAATCTACAATTGCGAAACTGGTGGGAATTTTAACGCCAAACCCAGTTGAGAAGTTAGCTGCATCATACGCAAATTGGTACCCACTACGAAGTTTAAAGATGCCCATAGAATACTCCAAACCAGCATTGTAAGTTTCTTTTCTATCAACGCAGTTGTCTAATTGTAAAGATGCCAATAACACTTGATTACCTTCTCTGTAAAGATCACTTGCAATGCCCAGTGAGAAGTTAAGTGGGATTTTGAAGCCAACTTCTTCTCTGTCTTCATCAATTTCGCCATCGCCATCGTTGTCTAAAAGATCAAATGGATCTTCATCTAAATTTCCATCGCCATCGTTGTCAAGCTCATATTTCAAATTTGGTCCAAAATTTTTCAAAGACATGCCAATCGTGGTGTTTTGCCAGCCAGTATTGTAAAGTGAACCAACATCAACGGCCATGCCGTTTACATAAGATTCGTCAAGGTTTTGGCGTAAATATTTTATCGATGCACCAAATGAAAATTTATCGGTGTAGGCATTTGAGTAGGTAATGCCTACCGCCATATCGCTACAAGTAAAAACTTCACCAGTGGGTTCAAGAATATTATCTTCTTCGTAAACATCCATCCAATCCATCCACAAAAGTGCGCCACTAAACGCAAAGACACCAACATCTGTTACTTTGGAAGCGGCAAAATATTCATATTTTATGTCTGCTACGTAGTCTAAATGTGAGAAAAAAACTTGATTTTGGTTTTGCAAAGCCAGACCCGCTGGATTCCAATAAACAGATGATATGTCATTAGTTACGGCTGTATAAGCTTCCCCCATTCCGCTTGCGCGTGCATCTATCCCTAATTTTAGGAATTGCATTCCCGCAGTACCAACTTTTGGGAAAATTTCCGCAAAAATTATGCTGGGAATTATCAGCACAATGAGTATAATAGCAACATGTTTTCTCATACAGTTCTCCTATAAACTATGAACGCAAAAAGTGTTCCAAAGTCATTTTTATTTTTCATTATTTCCGCCTATTTTATAATTACAAATTTTCCGACTTTTACTTCATCGGTCTCTAAATTTCTTACCGAAAACAAGTAGACGCCCGGTGCGATAATTTGATTGTAGCGAGAGAGTAAATCCCACGAAGCCAGTCCACTTGCGGCTGTACCGCTAGCAGCGGCTTTACTGATTGTGATGATATCTACACTTTCTCTGCCATTGTGGTTAATTTCATCAACCAAATCGCCCGCTAATGTGAAGATTTTAATTTTACATTTTTCAGGAACATTTACGAACCAAATTCTGCGACTTTTATCGCCTTTTTCGTCGTTACTGCGTTTTCCATCAAAATCACTTTGTCCAATATATGGATTTGGTACAACATGGATTTTGTTCATTTCGGAGGTTCCAGCAGGACCAGGGAAGAATACTTTCATATTTCCATCTCTACCAGATTCGAGAGATTGTAGATCTACACTTGGAATTCCTCTATCCCACGCACTGACGGTAAGATAATATTCTATTCCTTTGGGTGGGTGATTCATGGTGTAAGTATAATATCTTCTTGCAAGTCGGTCTTTACGGTATTTATCTACCTCTACACCGTCAACAACATGATTCTCACCGAGATGATTTTCGAGTGGAATCAATCTGTCATCATAAAGTGCGAGGTAAAGATTATCCGTCACCATTGGGTTTTTGAAAAGCAAAGCTTGGTCATTTTCTGAAAGTCCGTTTGCATACTCCTGCAGTGCAGGGCTATACACGACATAATCATTATAAAGTGGAAGACCAAAAATAACATCACCCTCTTCATAATGTACAAGTTCGTAATCGTCATTGAAATGATAGTAATGTGTATCTGCTCCATCAGCCTCAGCTTCGTTTGGTAAACCTTTATCAGTAGACCACATTGTACCGCTTCCACCAAAATATTTATCGGGACAAGCATCGTAGTCTTCTAAATCTTTTCCAGTATCTGTTTTATCCCATCTTTCGTAAAGCATCCAGTCTTCTTGCGAACCACTACCTGATCTACCCCAAACTGCATAACCTTGAAAATCGTGACGCAATCGGTAACCTGTCCATGGATTGATAAGGGCATTATTGTTATTGATGCCATATTTTTCTGGCCAAAATTCTTCTGGCATACCATCTAGGTCGGCAGTTGGAGCATAACTTTCGTATTCAGAATTTATACTTT
>CAZWYK010000120.1:0-3733 GCA_964638205.1 uncultured Candidatus Cloacimonadota bacterium
CATCGTTTAGCATTTTCATCAAAACATTTTTTTCGCTATTATTTTGATGCCATTTGTTTTTAAAAGAATACGCTAAAATCGGAAAGATGTCATCATCTTTACTCACCGCCACAAAACCAGCTGGTTTCAGTTGGAATACATAAGCGTTTTCCAATTCAAAGCTATTTTCAATATTTTTTGAAATTGCTTTTGAATTTAGAAAATTTTCTGCTACTTTTTGGACATCCTTAAAATTTTGTGAAACTGCTGATAAACTACCTAAAATTACTACCATAAAAACCATTATTGCTTTTTTTTTCATCTTTTCATCCTTTTAATATGATCTTATTCTCGTTGTTATACAAACGCAATTTATATTCCAAACAGAAAAATATTATCGTTTATTTTTATGATTATTTGATTACAGATTTAACCCATCAACTCTAATATCTTGTTTTTTATCTCAAATTTGTCTTCTAATTTAGCAGATTGCACACCTTCCAGCTCACCTAAAAAAAGCATTTTAACATTTTGTTGCCAAAATAATTCTGCTAATTCCTCATTATCGGTAATGAAAAGATTTGTGTTTTTGGCAAAATTAAAAATTTCCCATAAATTTTTATCGACTTCACAATGAATATTTTCAAAATTATTAGTTTTGATTTTTTTTCCAAAAAGATAAATATTTACTGAAAAATTTTGTTTTAAAGTTGCAATTAATTTGCTAGTATTTTTCTTTTTAAAGTCATCAGAATAGATAGAAATATTCATTTTTTTATGATCAGAAAATTCGATTTTTTCAATTTTTCGTTCGTCAATTTTCAAATTATCAGAATCATATTTTAATTTAAAAATATCAGAAAATACTTTCAAAATTTCTAAGTTAGAAAAAGTTTTCGTAGCAAAGATTAAGTTTGAATTGCCGTTTATATCAATGATGATTGAGCTCACATTTTCTTCTAAATAGTCACTTAGATTAACATTTTTATTAAAATTAAAGATAATGTCTTTCGGTAAAATCTGGCTATTTTGTGTCATAAATTTGATGTTCTTTTTCAATTTTAATCTACTAAAAAAATCAAACGAATGGGCTGATGTAATAAAAATAATCTCTTCAAATATATTTTTCCAAACTGTGATATGAGAAAGAATTGCAAAAGAATCTTTAATTGTAGATGGTAAAAACACATACATAAATCTGGCATTTTGAAAAGTTTTATTAAAATTTTGCACATTTTGTTTAATCTTTTTCTTGAAAATATTTTTGATGATTTTTTTCATAAATTAACCCATTATTTTATAATTTTGGAAGTGCCACAAAAACGATAGTGCCTTCATTTTTTTTACTATTTATCCAGATTTTACCATCGTGTAAATTGACAATTTGCTTGGCAGTAGAAAGCCCCAACCCTAAACCGCTTGATCTAAATTCAATCGAACCTGAACGGTGTGAAATGATGTCACTCAACTCATAAAATTTTTGAAAAACATTGCTTACTTCATTTTGAGGGATACCGATTCCATTATCTTGAATGTAAAAAACAACGCTTTCTTCACCAGCAATCTCTTCTTGTTGAAAAGCGGAATAACGAACTCCCAAAATAATCGTGCCAAAATCTTTTGTGAAACGAATTGCATTCAAAATGATGTTTTTTAAAACTAATTCAAGAGCATTTTTATTCACAAAAATATTTCCGATTTGACTATCAATTTCAAGAATAAATTGCATATTGCGTTGATTAGAAATTTTTTCCATCTTGCTCTTTAAAATCATCAAAAGCTCAGACACATTTATCACATTTTTATCTATGGAATTCAACATTTGAAATTTATTAAAATTAATTAAATCATCCGTTATGGCATTCAATTTAGTAAGACCATTCTCCATTTCAAAAATCGTTTTTTCCGCAATTTGCTTATTCTTAGAAAGTGTCGTTAGATTACTTTGAAGCATCGTCAAAGGCGTTCTTAATTCGTGTGAAGCGATATTAATGAATTCTTGTTTTAATGAATCAAGTGAATTTATTTCGCGATTTTTGTTATTCAATTCTTCATATTGGAAAGCATTTTTGAAAGCAATAGAAATCTGAATTAAAATTAACTTCATGAAATTTTGATTAATTTCTAAAACATTATTTGAATTAAGGTTATCAATGTAAATATAGCCATAAATATTTTTATCGATGGTAATGGGAGCACAATAAATTGCCAAGTTGTCTTGCTGTAAATTCGTTGTGTAATTCATCTCATTTACATCATTTTTAGCAATAAAAATAGGTTCTCCCAGTCGTTGAACATCGCTCAAAACAGTTTTATTAATGTACTTATAATCCCCCATTAAATTGTTCGATGCATCTTGTGTAACTTTGAATTTATAATTTTCAGACGCATCTTTTATAATTAAAAATCCACGACTACCTTTGGTGAAATCAAGTAAAAATGAGACAATTTCTTGTTCCAATTTATCGATGGTGAAAATGCTGAAAAATTTCCGCAAAACTGTTACTAATTTCGTCATTAATGTCATATCTTTATTCAAATTTTCAAACTCTGTAATACGCATTAATATTGAAGTCAAATGTAATCTTATGATTTTAGCAATCGCAATTTCATAGTCTTGAAATGGAAATTCACCATCGTCAGCAATAATGAGAGTACCAATTTCTGCAGATTTGATTTTCAAAGGAATAAAAAGAACATTTATTTTTTCTATTTTTCTCGTAATTGGTTTGTTGATTTCAAGACATTTTTCGATGTATTTTTGATAACGAGCAGATAATTTTTTCTGTAGATTAAATTTCAAGAAATGATTAGTGGCTGAGTCAATTTCATTCAAAATAATTGTATAAAAATTAGGGGCAAACAAACTTTGAATTGTGCGGTCAATAAAGAACTTCATTCTCTTTAGATTATGAAGTTTCAAAATATCGAAAAGATCCTCCTGCCAAACATTGGAATCTTGAACTTTTCGAGTTACAATAGTCATCAATTTAAAATCTGAAACTTGCGATATTTTATAACCCATTCTGGCAAAATACAGTTTTTTATCTTTTAGTGGGATCCCGACTGTTATGCGTTTTATCGTTGTTTTATACATTTTAAAATACTTTTCTGCAACATCACTTAATTTTAAAAAAGAGTAAATTTGTATCAATAAACTCTCGGCTTCTAATTCTAAAATAAAAAGTTTATTACTTATCGTAAAATCAAGAATTTTGTGTAATTTTCTGACCAAATAGCGAATGCTAATTTTTTCATCAAGAAGTTGCACTTTGATTTTCTTTAAATCTAAAACTAATTGCCAATACGCAAAATTATTTTTTTTGCAGATAGCATCAATATTTTGACAAATTTTGTAAGATTTGCGAAAATCTTTTTCGTAAAAAGAACACTGTAAAAGACGAATGGAATTTATCACTTTTGCGTAATCACTTTTATTTTCCACAGAATACTGAAATGCTGTTTGAATCGTGCTTTCTGCATCATTATCATTTAATTCTAATTTTAAAAAACCGAGCATTTGATAATAAAATTCTTGCTCTTTTTTTTCAAAAAAGAGATGTGCATAATTTTCCAACATTTGTTTTATCATTAAGAAATCACCAATTTCATAAAGGTAGTAAAAAAAAGTTTTGGTAAGTGGTGTAACATCATCAATAATACCATGTAGTAATTTTGGTGTATGTTTCTTGATGAAATCAAAATAATATGCAAAATTATTGATTTTACTTTTTGCAATTGCTAAATTAATAAT
>CAZWYK010000121.1:0-3642 GCA_964638205.1 uncultured Candidatus Cloacimonadota bacterium
TGCGTTTCCCATTTATAGATGATTTGAACATTGCCTTTCCACTGCCACTGCATTTTAGGCAAATTCGTGGAAGTGCCTTTATCGATGTTGGCACAGTTTGGAATGAAAATAATGAATTTGCAGAAAATTTGAAATATGGAATTGGTTTTGGATCACGCTTAAATATGGGCTATTTTATTTTAAACTTTGATGTGGCGTGGCAGTATCAAGAAAATTCTTTTGGTAAACCAATTTACTATTTTGGATTGAGTGAGGAATTCTAACGGTCAATTACGTGCCACTTTTCTGCTAAATGTCCAAAGTCCAATAAATAATATGGCAGTAAGTGGCCAAATAAGAAGCAGGGAGTATTACAATACAATTGGATTTATTATAGCTAACAAAATAAAAGCAACCATGGAAATGTTGCTTCCAATTAATTTCCATTTCCATGCAAGCCCAAGCCCTATCAAGCCTATTCCTGCTATAGACAATTGTAAAATAGCGTTGGGAGCCATAGTTGTTTCGATTTTTTCACCAAAAAAAGTTTCGCCGATAAACATGAGCAAAGAAAATAGAATTATTAAACTGCTTATTCCTCTGAGAATCCAATGTGATATTTTATGTAATTTTATTTTCATAGTTTTTACCTTTTTGTTAAGATTATTTTCTTATGTGCCACAAAAGCGATTATCGAAGGTGATTTTAATTTGGATCAAGTTAAAAAAGCAATTGAAAACTCAGGCTATAAAGTTAAATAGTAGCTAGTGCCTAAATACCATGGCATATACACTGCCAATTTGACATTATAAACACAATAGCATGATATATCTACCAATTAGTTTTATTGGCATTTTTCCTCCTAAATTTTTAACATCCTCAAAAAAGCGAACTCATTATTTTTTGTCAAAGATTATCTTTCTTTAATACTTCCGAAATGGTGTAAAGTGAGCCAGAAATAATCACGATGTCATCTTTGTTTGCTTCTGCCACTGCACAATTTTTGGCATCAACTACATCTGCTACTATTTCGTAATTGCCACCGTGTTTTGCTACAAATTTTGCTTGTTCTTCAATCTCTGCGGCACGAGCAGATTGATTTTTTGCAATAAAAATTTTGTGGCTAATTTTACAAATATTTTCGATGATAGTGTCTAATTTTTTATCGCGTAAAATGGCGAGCACAAAATAAATTTTCTTGTTTGGGAAAAGTTTTTTTAAATTATTCGTAAGTGCTTTGATGCCTTCTTCGTTGTGAGCACCATCGATTATTACGGTAGGTTTGTGGGAAAGTATTTGCATTCTGCCCATCCAATTTATTTTTGTGAGTGCAGTTCGGATTTTTTTCTCTATATTTTTTTTCGTAAAATTGTATTTGCATTTGAGGAATAAATTGAAGGCAGTTATTGCTACAGATGCATTATACGCTTGGTGTTTTCCAATTAAATTTACGGTAATTTGTGGTAAATTTAAATCATCAGAAAGATAGTCGAAAGTGGTTCCTTTTTCGTTGATAGAAATATTTTCTGTTTTGAAATCTTTGCCAAATTGATAAACTTGTGCATTTTTTTCTTTTGCCACAACTTTAATAATTTTAGCGTATTTTTCGTCCATTTTACCAATGACGACAGGTGTTTTTTCTTTGATGATACCTGCTTTTTCATAAGCTATTTTTTCTACAGAATCACCTAAACTTTTGGGGTGATCGTATGAGATAGAAGTAATAGCTGTAACTGTAGATTTAAAAGGATTGGTGCCGTCCAATCTGCCGCCGAGTCCAACTTCAAAAATTGCATTTTCTACGCCAATATTCATAAAATGATAGAATGCCATCGCAGTGGTAATTTCAAAAAATGAAGCTTCGTATTTTTCTAAAACAGTTTTCCATTTTTGATAAATTTGAATTAAGGTTTCGAGCGAAATATTTTTTCCATTCACTCTAATTCTTTCCCGATAATCTACCAAATGCGGCGAAGTGTTCATGCCGGTTTTTAAATCAAATTCGAGCGAAAGAGCTTCGCACATTGCGGCGGTAGAACCTTTTCCGTTTGTGCCAGCTATGTGAATGCCAGCCAATTTTTTGTTTGGGCTTCCCATTTCTTTCAAGATGTTGTGCATTCTATCTAATCCGAGCTTAACATTTCCCGAGTGGCGTTTGTAAATGTAGTCTAAAAATTCTTGATATTTCATGATTTTACTCACAAAAAAACCTCCAGAAATTCTGAAGGTTTTTGTTTTTTAAAAAATTATTTATTATCCATTAAAATGTGGTCATCAAATTCTTTTGCATTTGGGCAAGTTATAGTAATTTCACCGGTTTCAAAATCGCCGTGCATATAATATTTGTCGCCAACAGCTTTTTCGGGGCATTCGTAAGTTTTTTTCAAGTAATTCATACGCATTAAATCACGCGTTGTACCATCAAAGTCTTCTTTATGCTCTTTCATGAACGAATTGATTGCCGTGTGGATTTCACCCATGTTTTTTACGCATTGTTCCGTTTTTTGTTTGCGATTCACATTATAGGTTTGTGGCAATATCAAAATAAAAAACAGGACAACCAAAGCAACTAAACTAATCATTTTGTAAATATTCAATTTCATTTTTCACCTCAAAAAATTTTCGTAGATATGAGCAATTCACCCCTTTTTTCGTCAAGCATTTTATTTTTAATATTATATCTTGACCAAAAATCGAAGTTTCAATTTATGATTTTTTCAATAAAAATTTAATCAATAAGGAGTAGTAAAATGAGTAAAAAAATTTTGGTGGCAACGGCAAAACCTTTCGCAATGGAAGCGGTAACAGAGATTAAAAATATTTGTAAACAAAAAGATTACGAATTGGTTTTAATGGAGAATTATACCAATCAAAGTGAACTTGTAGATGCTGTGAAAAATGTAGATGCGTTGATTGTGCGAAGTGATAAAGTTACGCAAGAAGTTTTGGAAAATACCGAAAATATGAAGGTGGTTGTGCGTGCTGGAGCAGGTTATGACAACCTTGATTGTGCAATTGCTTCTGCACAAAACATTATTTGTATGAACACACCCGGTCAAAACTCCAATGCAGTAGCAGAGTTGGTTTTAGGAATGATGGTTTACATGGCGCGTGGTCAATTTAACGGAAAATCTGGCACCGAATTATTCGGTAAAAAAATTGGGATTCATGCCTTTGGAAATGTCGGTAAACACGTAGCACGCATTGCTATTGGCTTTGGTATGGAAGTGTTTGCTTTCGATCCATTTGTTGATGAAAAAATGATGTTAGAAAACGGCGTAGAACCACTTAAAACAGTCGAAGAATTATATAATACTTGTGATTACATTTCTGTTCATTTACCATCTACCCCGAAAACGCAGAAATTTATTGATTTGAGACTAATTAACATTATGAAACCGAACGCAACTATCATTAATACTGCTCGTAAAGAGGTGATTTGTGAAGATAGTTTAATTAAAGTTTTCCAAGCTCGCTCAGATTTGAAATTTGCTTCCGATATTGCTCCTGCAAAAGCAACTGAAATGCAAGAAAAATTTGGAAATCGTGTTTATTTTACTCCCAAAAAAATGGGTGCTCAAACATTGGAGGCAAATGTAAACGCAGGAGTAGCAGCTGTTAATCAGATTATTGCCTATTTTGAAAATGGCGATACCACTTTTC
>CAZWYK010000122.1:0-3634 GCA_964638205.1 uncultured Candidatus Cloacimonadota bacterium
ACGAGCCCACCGCCAACGTGGACTCCGAGACCGGCACGGATCTCCTGGAGCTGATGAAGCGCCTCAACCGGGAGAAGGGGATCACCTTCCTGTTCTCCACCCATGATCCGGCCGTGATGGAGGCCGCACACCGGCTGATCCGCCTCAAGGACGGGCGCATCGTCTCCGACGTCCGCCAGAACGGGGCGGACGCGCCGGCGGAGGCCTGAGTCATGTGGCGGTTCATCGCAGTGTCCTGGCGGGATCTCTGGCGCAACCGACGTCGGACGCTCCTGCTGGGCATGGTGATGATGTTCTGCGTCTGGATGATGGTGTTCACCGACGCCCTCACCGAGGCGGGGATGGAGAAGATGATCCGAGGCCTCACCGAGGCGGGCCTCGGCCACGCACAGGTCCAACACGCGGAGTATCGTGAGGATCCGGGCCTCGAGAACCGCCTGGAGCCCGATGTCCTCGAGGCGGCGATGGCCGCGTTGGAGCAGCTCCCCGGCGCGGCGGCGTGGACGCCCCGGGTCCAGAGCGGTGGCCTGCTCAGCAAGCGCCTCGCGGACCCCGAGGACCCCGACGACCTGGAGGCCTACCGCCAGATGACCTCCGAGGGGGCCGCGCTCCTGGGGGTGGACCCGAAGACCGAGCGTCTCGTCTCGGTCTTCGCAGACTCCATCGTCCCCGACGACCCGGCGTCCCGATGTCGTCGGGGCTGTGTCGCCGCCCTCGACGAGGTCTGGGCGCCGGATCCCGAAGCCTGTGCGACGCTCTGCGCAGCTGCAGACCGCGGCTTCCAGGGGGCGGACTGCCTCGCCGCTGCGGGACCCCTCTGCGCGGATCGGTGCGCCGAGGACGACGAGTTCTGCGAGCCCACGGCCTGCGAGGAGACCCTGGCCGGCTACTGTTCGCCGGCGCGGTTCCTCTTGGACGAAGACCCCGCGCCCGGCGCGCCATATCTCGGTGAGATCATCATCGGCGTGAGCCTCGCCGAGGTCCTCGACGTGGACGTCGGAGATCGGGTCGCGCTGACCACGGGCGGTGTCCAGGGGCGGAGCTTCGCCTCTCTCTATCGTGTCGTGGGCCTGATGCAGACCCAGAGCGTCGAGATCAACCGCACCTTCACCCTGACCCATCGCGAGAAGCTCGCGTCGGGGCTCGGCATCCCCGGCGCGGCGACCGCCCTGGTGATCGCGGTGGACGACCTGCCCAGGGCCGAAGACTATGCGGCCGCGCTCGACGCGGCCTTGGATGGGCGCGATCCCATCGTCGCGTTGGCGTGGAGCCAGCTCGCCCCGGAGCTCGCGGGCTTCGTCGCAATGAAGCGCGGCGGGAACAAGGTCATGATGGCGCTCCTGGTGATGATCGTCGGCGTGATCCTGGCGAACGTCGTGACGATGTCCGTGCTGGAGCGGACCCGGGAGTACGGCGTCCGCATGGCGCTCGGCGAGACCCCGGGCCGACTCGGCGCCGGGGTCCTGGCCGAGATGTTGATCCTGGTCGCCCTGGCGGTCCTCGCCGGGGGAGCCGTGGGCACCGGCCTCAACCTCTACCTCTATCAGGTCGGAATGGACATGGGGCTCGGGGTGATCGAGGCCAACGGTGTGCTCGTCGAGACCGTGTACCACCCCAAGGCGAACCTCCCGGGCTTCCTCTGGGCGGCGGGCACCGTGGCCGGCTTCGCGATCCTGGGCGCCCTCTATCCCATCTGGCGGATCCGGCGACTCCAGGTCGTCGACGCGCTTCGGTTCCACTAGGAGAGCACATGCAGGTCAAATCACTCCGCATCGTCGGCTGCCTCCTCGCGCTCTCCCTGCTCGCCGCGGCGCCCGTCCAGGCCACCGAGCTCTGGGAGAGCGAGGACGGGGACTGGGCCTGGGAGGGGGGCGGGTTCCTCAAGGCCCAGGGCATGGGCATGGGCTTCCGGGGCATCGACATGTACAAGGGGCTCACCGGCGCGGACCGCGCCGGCATGCAGACCACGAAGCTCCGCCTGGGCACGGACCTGTACTGGCAGGATCTGCGCATCGGCGCGCAGTACGAGCTGCGCATGACGGTCTTCTCGAAGGGCATGGACTTCGGCACCGCGATGCCCGGCTTCGGGAGCACCCAGTCGGACCGGCCCCGCCTCTGGTCGATCCCCGACGTGGACGGCTCGGGGCTCCTCCTCCAGAACGACCTGGATCGGTACTACTTCAAGGCCGCGCTCGGCCCCATCGACCTGACCGTCGGTCGGCAGGCGATCTCCTGGGGCAGCGCGTGGTTCTGGAAGCCGACGGACCGCTGGAGCCCCTTCTCGCCCATGGACATCGACCCCGACGTGAAGCGCGGCGTCGACGCGATCCGCGGCGAGATCTACCTGGGTCAGCGCACGAGCCTCGACCTCATCGCCACCTTCGAGCGCCACGAGGACGCGACCCGGGAGTACTGGTTCCACGGCGGCGCGCGGTTCCGCACGGGCTTCGGCCGCTGGGACCTGGCGGTCTCGCTCGCTCGGTTCCAGCTCTCCCGGGACGGCAACTGGATGGTCGGCCTCGAGGCCACCGGGGAGCTCGGCAAGGTGGGGGTGCGGGCCGAGGTCGCGGTCAACGTCAACGAGGATCTGGAGGACTGGGACATCCAGGGCGTCATCGGCGCGGACTACCACTTCCCGATCAAGCTGACCCTCGCCGGGGAGTTCTTCTACAACGGGTACGGGACCGACGACACCGGCGCGTACACGTCATTCTACTTCGACCCCGCGAACCCACTGGTCTCCCCGAGCAAGTCCGAGCGTCTCCTCCGCGGCGAGGCCTTCAATATCGGCCGCTACTACATGGGGATCAGCCTCGCCCAGGAGGTCCACCCCCTGATCCACCTCTCCCTGGCCTCGATCACCAACCTCCTCGATCCCTCGGGGATGCTCATCGCGGGGGTCAGCTGGTCCGTGGTCCAGAACGCCAAGGTCAAGGCCGGCGCGATGATCCCCCTCGGCAAGAAGCCCAAGGGCCTCTCCATCGAGTCCGAGTACGGCGCCATGCCCGTCGCCGGCTACATCGTGATGAAGCTCTCCTTCTAGAATCGACGCAGTGCGTAACAGGCTTGCCATTTGATCTGCGCGGGTGTATACTGGCTCCGGTCTGAATGATGGAGGTTCCGATGAGTGATGCGACGACGTACTGGGTGGAGTTCGATACGCTGGAGACGTTCATGGTCGACGTGTTCCTGGGCCTCGGCGTGCCCAGGGAGGACGCGGAGGTCTGCGCGGAGGTGCTGATCACCTCGGACAAGCGGGGCATCGACAGCCACGGCATCGGGCGGCTCAAGCCCATCTACTATGATCGCATCAAGCAAGGCATCCAGGAGCCCGTGACCAACTTCGAGATCGTGCGGGAGGGGCCGACCACCGCGGTGATCGACGGCCACGACGGCATGGGCCACGCGATCGCCAAGCGGGCGATGCAGATGGCCATCGACAAGGCGAAGAAGTACGGCATGGGCATGGTCGCGGTGCGAAACTCGACCCACTACGGAATCGCCGGCTACTTCACCATGCAGGCCGCGGAGCAGGGCTGCATCGGCATGACCGGGACCAACGCCCGGCCGTCCATCGCGCCGACCTTCGGCGTGGAGAACATGCTCGGCACCAACCCCCTGGTCTTCGGCATGC
>CAZWYK010000123.1:0-3629 GCA_964638205.1 uncultured Candidatus Cloacimonadota bacterium
CGAATTAGATTTAACAATTGATGAAAAACAATACGGCACAAACATTAAATTAATTGGTGTTGGGGGAGCCGGAGGAAATGCCGTTAACGCAATGATAAACAACAAATTAGAAGGTGTTGAGTATATTGTTGCAAATACAAATATAAATGATTTGCGACACTCAAAAACAAAATTGAGAATTCAATTAGGTAAAAAGTTGACCGGTGGACAAGGTGCGGGTGCAAATCCGGAAATTGGAGAAAAAGCAGCAACTGAATCACTTGACGACATCAAGTCTTATATTGAAAATGCAAATATGCTCTTTATCGCAGCTGGAATGGGTGGTGGAACTGGAACGGGTGCATCACCAATTATCGCAAAATTGGCAAAAGAAATGGATATTTTGACGGTTGGAATCGTAAATACGCCCTTCAATAGTGAGGGAACAAAACGAGCAAAAAATGCTGAAGATGGCATCAAATTATTAAAAGAAAATGTAGATACTCTCATCGTGGTACCAAACGAAAAATTGCGCGAAAATACAAATAATATGACATTCCTCGGAGCTTTTGAAAAGGCAAATAACATCTTATACAAAGCCACCAAAGCAATCGCCGACATCATTCACACAACAGGCCACATTAATGTCGATTTTGCCGACATCAAAACCATTATTCAAAATCGCGGATTAGCAATGATTGGAACTGGCTCTGGAGATGGCGATGACCGCGCCAAAAACGCTGTTAACAAAGCAATAAATAACCCACTCTTGGAAGATATTAGCATTCAAAATGCAGAGGGTGTTTTAGTAAATATTACTGCTGGAAAAGATTTTAAGATGGACGAATATGACGAAATAACCAAATTAGTTGTTGAAAAATCTGGTAATGCTGGCGACATAATTCACGGTATTGTTATTGATGAAAAACTGGAAGGAAAAATCAAAGTAACACTGATTGCAACAGGCTTAGAAGATCCTTCAAATAATAAAAAAAGAGCAATTGACATCAATGATATCACAACACAATTCAGTAATTTCGAAGAAAATCAAAATAATTCTGATGATGAAATGAGTCGTACTTAAGACATTATTAGAAAAAATGAGAATCCTCAACTTTCACCAAATTTAAATCGAACACTCGGCAACAGCGACGAACAGCAACTTGAAGTTCCAGCGTTTTTACGATCAAATAATAACTGATGCTCCCAGATTACAGAAATTCCATCGTAAATTTATCATCCTCCATTTTACAACATTTTGGAGTAAAAATAGCACATTCACCGCTTTCAATTTCGACCAAATTCAAAAAAAATATCGTACTCATAATTTTAGACGGATTTGGTTATAATCTACTTTCACGCTACGCAGAAAACGAATGTAAAACATTAAATAAATTTTTCGAAAAAAAAATCACTTCCGTTTTCCCACCTACGACAAGCGCAGCTATTACAAGCATTTTAACTGCTAAAACACCATTTGAACACGGTGCTATTGGTTGGACACTCTATTTCAAAGAATTCGCCAAAAATATTGATTTTTTACCAAATTGGGACTCAATTACAGCCCAAACTCAAAACGCAGAAAAGTATAATGTTTATGACTTTGTAGGAGCAGAAAGCATTTTTTCACAAATTGCCAAACAAAATGTAAACCAATTTCACATCACCGAAAAATATTTAAAAAATTCGACAAATAACACAAAATGTTCTCATTCCGCAAAATTAATGGGACACAAAAGTCCACAGAATTTTTTCAGAATTTTACGAAAAATCATCAAAAAGAAAAAATTTAAAAAAGGTGTAAACTTTGTTTACAGTTATTTTTCTGCCCCCGATAAAATTGAACATCGAAATGGCGTTTTTTCTGATTCCGCAAAAATGTTTTTACAAAATTTTGACGAACAACTAAATCAATTTATCCGCAAAACAAAAAATGCCGACACAACCATTTTAATCACAGCGGACCACGGTTTAATCGACATCAATAAATATTTTTATCTAAATGAAGACAAGCCACTTTTCGATACATTAATTATGCCAACTTTTCCAGAACCACGCTTTATGAGCTTTTTTGTAAAACCCCATAAAATAGATATTTTCAAAAAAGAAATTGCCAAATATGAAGATGACTTTTTGATTTTAAGTAGAGATGAATTTTTCGAAAAACAACTTTTAGGAAATGGTTTAATGCATTCAAAAATTGACGACTTCATTGGAGATTTTGTGGCAATTGCAAATTCAAATGCTGCTATTAAGTCTATCTATCAACAAAATGGAAAATGGAAAAAAGAATTTTCGGCACATCACGCTGGTATTACTGCCGATGAGATGGTAATCCCACTCATTAAAATTGATTTATAATTTTTTATTTGACAAATTCTTAGCTATTTATTTTTTAAGATTTCGAAATAGGTGTAAAAAAAAATTAGTTTGGAATGAAATTTGCGTTTATTAATTTACGTAATAATTATAGTGTATTTTGTAAAGCGTGAGATTGTAAATATCGTAATTTATTGGTTTTTCATAAAAATTGTTAATATCGAAATTTTGGAAATTGTGTGTTAATTAAAAAAATTAGGAGAAAAAATGAAAAAAGTTTTAGTATTTTTGTTAATTGTGCTCTCATTCTCATTGTTTGCTAACAAAACAATGTGTCATGTTGAGACAGATTTATCAAGAGCTTATGAGGTTGGCGATGTAGTTGACCAAGATTATGCTTGGACAGACAGTAATGGAGAAGACCATTCTATTCACGAACTTACAGCCGACGGCAAAGCAGTTGTGATTTTCTGGGGAGAAGATTGGTGAGGTGGCTGTACAGAGGCGGCGCCTCTTATGGAAGCTTGGTGGAATACCCAAAATCCTGAAGAAGTTTATTACATTGCAACATTTGATTGGAGCGGAATTGGCGTAGATATGCCATTCGCAACTAATGTTTACGGTTATTACAATGATTTTGGTAATGGTTATGTACCTTTCTTTGGCGTAATTGGAGCTTATAACATTTTGATGTACGGTGATAATTATCAAACAGGTGCTGTTGCAGCAGTTCCAGATGCGATTGCATCTTTCAGTGGTATCAATGTAGTTAGTCCAATTGCAGATATCGAACTTGTTTATAATGAAACTACTACTATTGATGTAAGTGATGTTTTCCAGCATGCTGAAGGTGTTGATTTTACCGTTATCGTTGATAACGTTGCCAATCCATCAGTTTGTGATGTTACTATCGATGGTGATATCCTTACCGTTGTAGCTGGCAACACAATGAATTCAACTGAAGTCACTTTGCGTGCTATCGCCAACGATGGTGAAAATGGCACAGACACATTCATCGTTGATGTAAGCGACCCATCACTCGAGATTATTTTCTCAGAAGATTTTTCTGGTGGAGATATTCCAGATGGTTGGGAAATGACCACAAATTCAGCACAAGGTTGGTGGATTACGACAGATGGTTCAAGTTACTATTGGACTGTTCCAGCTGGTGATGGAATGTATGCTTGTTCAAACGACGACATGGCAAATGATGATGGAAGTGTAGATTATCTCATTACACCTTCAATTGATTTTTCAGCAGTAAATGGTGCTATTCTTTCTTTCGATAGCTATTACACAGCCGCATACTCTCAAATTGCTCATGTGAAAAT
>CAZWYK010000124.1:0-3623 GCA_964638205.1 uncultured Candidatus Cloacimonadota bacterium
AAAAGAATGTTGACTAACCTTTCATTTTTGTTGTTAATCTTGGCATTTTTTATCATTTTCATTTTTCAAAACTCCCTCGAAATTCAAAAAATAAACGATAGTAAATTGTCAATTTATAAAAAATAAAATTCGTTAAAGTCGCTTTTCTTGACACAAAAAGGAATTTTTTAAAAATGCCAAGGTTATGAAAATATTATCGAAAAGCGTCATATTTATTTTATTTCTTTCATTCAGTTGGAAAATTCTAACTGCTGAAACAGTTGAGAATTTACAATTGTTTGATTCTCTAGACATTACGACGCGAAAAGATAGTGTGAAAATGGATTCGATTTCCTATTTTGCGGACAGCATATATTATTCTGTAACTAACCAAAAAATAAAACTTTGTGGAAATGCAAAACTACATTATCATACTGCTAAAATTAGTGCAGATTCCGTCGTAATAGACATCGAGAATGAGCAAGCTTTTGCGATGGGAAAATCATCAATGCAAGATGTTGGCCAGGATATGTTGGGAAACGATATTTATTTCGATTTACAGAGTGAATGGGGTTTGATAAAATCTGGCGCAAGCCGTTTTGATAAAGGATTTTACAACGGTATTGAAATCCGTAAAATTGGCGAAAACACATTTGACATTGATGATGGCAAATTCACAACTTGCGATGCATTTCATCCACATTTTTATATAAAAGCAAAAAAATTACGATTTTTCCGCAATGATAAAATCGTGGCAAAACCGATTGTTTTTTACGCTAATCACTTTCCTATTATGGCTTTTCCATTTGGCACTTTTCCAATCAAGCGTGGACGTATTTCTGGCATTTTAGTGCCATCCCCTGGTTATAATAAAAATTATGGCAAATACATTGAAAACATTGCATTTTACTATGCTTTCAAAGATTACGCCGATGCCACTCTAATTTTTGATTACTACGAAGGTAGAGATGAAGCTGGCGGTTGGAATATAACTCTAAAGTCAAATTACATCAAACGCTATATTTTTAACGGTAATTTTGATTTAATGTTTCAGAAAGAATTAGGAATAGATGTTTCCAAAAATGAGTGGGAAGCCAAAGGTAAACATCATCATGAATTTGGCAATAAAACCACTTTCGATGCTGACTTACATTTTGTGAGCAGTAAGGAAATTTGGTCTGCAAGTGAAATTTTGGATGAAAGATTGAAAGAAATAATTACTTCTACGCTGTCATATAAATCACTCTCACAAAAAATTTATGCAAAGTATAATGATGACATTGAGAACGAAAAACGAGATTTTACTTTTTCTGCTACAAAATATTCTTTTTTAAACAGTTCACTCAAATTTTCAGCAGATTTTTCAGAATATTATACAGATGATTTCTCGAGCACAAATTACGGCAAAAAAAGTATTACTTTGCCAACCATCAGCTATTCAATTTCGTCACCAATTTACGAACTATTTTTCAGCGAAGAAGATGATATTCCAGAAAATATTTGGTGGAAAGATTTTTCATTTTCATATAAATTTAAAGCCATTCACGAAGGTGAAATTGAAGATGCTAGTGCTACTTTGGACGAAATATTTTACCTGTCGAAAGGAGATAGCATTCAGCATAATGCTGGTTCAAAAAATACGATTGATTTGCGTTATTCTTACAAGCTTGGCAATTGGTTAAATTTATCACAAAATGCTACTATGAATGGTGCTGTTTTTGACCGAGATATGAACAATAACAAATTTATTGCTGGTTTTGATTACACAATGGATTCACGCGTTTCATTTAGCATTTATGGATTGCGAAAATTCAGAAATTCTTATTTGAAAGCTGTTAGACACATCATCTCGCCGTCATTTAGTTTTAGTTATAATCCAAATTTTAGTGAAAATGAAAAATTTTATAATTTTGGTGGAATTGGTTTGAAAAATTCGGAGCAACAACGAAAAATTAGTTTTTCATTCGAAAACAAATGGCAGTTAAAATTAGCTAAAACCAAAAATTTAAGCGAACGAAAAATCAACGATTTTTTCATAATTAAGACGAGTGGCATTGCATACGATTTTGAGAAAAATCAGCAAAACGAAAACGGATTTAGTGAAACAATTACCCATTCAATTAGCGTAAATCCAAACGCTATAAACTATAAAATTATTGATTTTTCGATAAAACCAACCGCTACAATCCAACAAAAGTTTTACGACTTAGATTTTAAAAATTTTGATTTGCCAATTGATAATTGGAGTTTATCTGTTTCTTCTAATCTAAAACTTTCGGGTGATGCACATTATGTTGATTATTTTCCGTTACAACAGAATGAATTTATAGATACCGATTTGTTATCGTCAGATTCACTTGATTTTGAAGAAGAAAACTTGATTACAAGCTTGATGCAACTTGATGCAATGGAGCGTGAAAAGAAAAATTGGGCAATAACTTTTTCACATTCATATTCGACAGATAAAGCAAAATTTGAAAATGACGATTTTTCGAGTAGTTTACGCACTTCCGTTTCCGCTAAAATCACCAAAAATTGGGCAATAACTTACGATAATTACATCAATTTGAAAGAAAAAGAGATGGTTTCACATAATTTCACGATTACACGTGAAATGCACTGTTGGAAATTATTTTTTCGCTACACAAAACAAGATGATTACTGGAATTATCGACTTCAGTTTTTCAATATAAAATTACCTGACGCATTAAAATTCCGCACTTCTGGACACTCCTAAAATGAAAATGATAAGCTTATTTTTACTCATATTTTTGGTAGCTTGCGGTGAGAATAATCCGTATCAAACACCAACAAATCAAACAATTATTTTTGGGACAGATTCTACTTTTGAGGTGGTAACTTGGAACTTAGAAAATTTTCCCAAAAGAGGAGCAACAACAATAAATTTGGTATCTCAATTTATCCTGCAAATTGATGCTGAAATTTATGCATTACAAGAAATTGAAAATTCTTTTGAAACTTTACTACAAACGGTAAATGAGTTAGATACACTCAATAATTGGAGTGGCTTCCGTTCTAATAGTGCGGCTTTCAGTATAAATTTAGCCTATATCTACAAATCGGGAAATTCCACAAATATCGCCGAAATATTAGATTCTGATTATCATTATTTACCACGCCCCCCTTTACTAATGAACTTAATTTTTGAAGGTTCTGAATTTGTTGTTATCAACAATCATTTAAAGGCTGGTGGTGATGCAGGAGATATAGAAAGAAGAACTGGTGGTTGCTTACTTCTAGAAGATTATCTTTCTCAAAATTTACCGTCTGAAAATGTAATTTTATTGGGTGATTTGAACGATATGTTGACTGATGTAGAAGAAGACAATGTTTTTAAACCATTTTTAGATGAAATGGCAAATTATCAATTTGTCGATATGGAAATTGCAGAAGGGAATAGTGTTGACTGGTCTTATCCCGGTTGGCCTTCGCATATTGACCATATCTTGATAACGAACGAACTTTATGATGAATTTAATGAGACCGATTCGGAAGTTAGAACGTTGAAAATAGATGAGTATTTGGAAAATGGTTGGAATGAATATGAACAAAATATTTCAGACCATCGTCCAGTTGGGATAAAATTAAAAATAGGAGAATAGAGATGAAAAAAATGTTATTAT
>CAZWYK010000125.1:0-3614 GCA_964638205.1 uncultured Candidatus Cloacimonadota bacterium
ATTTATGTTTTATATTGCTACATGAGTTTAAAATACTTTTTACTTCATTTTTACTCATTACTTTTGGGAGCATTTTAGGTTTCTTTGGTCGTGGTAGTTTATAGACAGTTGTTGGTTTTTCCAATACTTTTTCATAATAAAATTTTATGGCATTGATGTATTGAGATTGTGCAGAATAGGAAAGGTCTTTGTTTAAGATTAAATCGGAAAAATACGACTCAATTTCATTGGAAGTGATACTATCTATATTTGTTTTTTTGAAATAACCACAAAACTTATCTAAGTAATGCAAATACACTTTTTGAGTATTCTGTGAATATCTCATCACAGTGAGTTTTTGTTTTGTATTATTTAAGATGTTTTCCATTACCGTTTTCATAGTGCATATGAAAAAATAATTTGGTAGTTATGTCAAGTTTTATTTTTCATCACCGTAATTGCCGTAACTTTTCCAGTTTTTTGGTTAATTATTTTGTCGGTAAGTTTTATTTTTTCTCGTGTCGAATGTTCTGCAACAATAACTCCATTTTCAGTCAAAAGTTCGTTTTCAAAAATTAGTTCGATGGTTTTGTTTAGCAGATTTTTATCATATGGTGGATCTATGAAAATGAGATCGAATTTTTCTTCGTATTTTTTCAAAAAAGCAGATACTTTGCGACGGTGAATTTTGCATTCATTACCGCAATTCAATTTCTCAAAATTCTTGATCATTGCACTAATTGCATTTTCAGCAAAATCAACAAAATGGACAAATTTTGCACCGCGACTGAGTGCTTCCAATCCCAAGCTACCGCTGCCCGCAAAGAGGTCTAACACCTGCATGTTTTCTACATTTTGCAAAATGTCGAACATCACTTCTTTAGTGTAATCTGTGGTTGGTCTGGTGCGATGTCCCTTTACTGTAAAGAGGTTTCTTTTTTTGAATTTTCCGGAAATAACTCTCATCTTTTTTTGTTTTTTTTTGGGAAAGAAAATTTAATCTCAATTTGTTGTGGCTTTTTGACAAAATTAGGACAACCCAACAAAATGGTGTTAGCATTTTGTTTGCACTTTAATTCACACTTTAAGCAGAGTTTATTGTATTGCTCAACCATTTTTAGGTCTCATTTATTAAATCTGAAATCTTGATATTTTTAATTTCTTTTTCAGTTTTATCAGCGAGTATTTTCGCTAATTTTTCGGCGTCAATTTTTTTCAATTTACTTACTAAATCATTAATGTGATTTTCTTTTTTTTCTGTGGAATTATCTACAATTTCATCAGGGTAAGTTTCCAGATTGTTGTTGTTGATTTTGGATTTAGAAAATTCTTCAAATTGTTTTTTGGTAAGGATATTAAATGCTTTTATCTCTTCATTTGAAAAGATTGTTCGAATAATTTTGTGGTATTTATCAATGTTTTCCAAGAAAATTTTGCTCTTCAATTCTTCGATTTTTTCTTTGATTTGTTTATCCTTATTTTCCGCAAAAATGGAGCTGTAAATTTGCAGTGCGTCCACAATTTGATTTTGGTTTTCGTAAAGTTCTGCCAAGGTGATGGTCGGTTTTAAATGATCACTCATTGTCCTCTCCCAAAGTGATGAATATTTTTATTTTTTCAAGCGTTTTTTCGCCAATTCCACTTACATTTAAAAGTTCTTCAATTTTTTTGAATTCACCTGAATTTGTTCTGTATTCGATAATTTTTTTTGCTTTTACCTCTCCAATTCCCTTGATATCTTGAAGTTCCAGAACGTCAGCATTATTGATGTTTATTTTGTGATTTGTGTTGGTTAAAATTACATTTGAAATGCCAAAATCGTGAAAATATGGTTCGATTTTCAAATATGTTTTTTGACCAATTCCCTTTACCTTCATTAAGTCTATTTTATTTTGAAAACCAAAATTTTCACGATAATCGATGATGTCGTCTGCCTTTTTTAGACCAATTTTTGGGATTGAAATAAGTTCCTCTTTTGTCACATTTTGGAGCAAATATTTTATCTGAAAATCTTCTTCAAATTTGAGTGTGTCTGCTTGTGATTTTGGCGTTTCTGCAACGAGTCCAGCAAATTGTAAAACCATTCCCATAAATCCCCAAAATAGAATGAAAATTAGGATTTTTTGTTCATTTTTCGTGAGAATAGAATTAAATGGATTTTTCATTATTCACCATAAATTATATGCAAAAGTGTTTGTCCAACAGCATTTAGCGATTTTGGCGAACATTTATCTGGCTTGTCTGCCAAAGTATGCCAATCTGGAAAGTCAAAATCTATGATGTCAACAGCGTTAAAACCATTTTTTATGAGTGGAAAATGGTCGTCATAAATGCGGTATTTTACCTTAAATTTGAACTCATTAAAATTGAGTGAATTTGCTTTCTGCCAGATTTCTTTTACTAAATTTGGTGAATTATGATATGAAAAAGATTCGATAAAAATTTCTAGATTTTTATCACCAATCATATCTATCACAATAGCTTTTTCTGGTTTTTCTGAAAAATAATTTTCAGCAAAATAGGTAGAACCGAGACACCAAGTTTCGTTATTTCCATATATTCCAGAATCTTCAAGGTCGAAAAAAACAAGGTCAACACCGAATTGTTGTGGCTGTTTTTGGGAAATAATTTTGCCGATTTCTAGTAAAACTGCTACGCCAGAAGCGGCATCATTTGCACCAATTATTGGCGTTTTGTGATTTTTTGGATTTGGGTCTTTATCGGCGAACGGTCGTGTGTCATAATGTGCACCCAGAAGAATGCGACGACTCATTTGTGGATAAAACTTGGCAATGATGTTGACTCCGTTAACTTTTTTCTCATTGATAATTGAAGAAAACTTTTGTTGTTGAATTTCGGCACCATAATTTTCCAATTCGTTGATGATGAAATCACGACAAAGTTGAATTTCTGTTGAATTTGGGAAACGCGGACCTAATTCGCACTGTTTTTCCAAAAAATCAAACGAGCGTTCTGCATCAAAAATAGGTACAGAATTTCCACAAGAAAACAAAAAAGAAGACAATACTAATAATTTCAAAAATTTAATCATTTTAACCCCTTGCAAAAAAAAAGCAGATAACTATTTTGTCAATTTTGTTTTCAAGAATAAAATGGCCGAGAGGGCAGGAATCGAACCTGCCGCGGACAGTTTTAGCCACCCATTACTGGTTTTGAAGACCAGTCGAAACACCAGTTCCATCCTCTCTGATATGGACAAAAATTGAATCTTGCATTTTATGTAAAGTTTTTTTTCAAACTATACTTGACCAAAAGGCGTATATTTTTTTTTGAGAAGCAAGTATAAAAAAAGTTGGTGAAAATTTGAAAAATAAACATTTAATAATGGGTACCGCTGGCCATGTAGATCATGGTAAAACAACCTTAATAAAGGCATTGACGGGTTATGATTGTGATACGCACAAGCAAGAAAAAGAACGAGGAATTACCATTAATTTAGGGTTTTCACACATCGATTTTGCGGGCGGAAATAGTGTGGGGATTGTCGATGTCCCAGGGCACGCTAGTTTCATAAAAACAATGGTTTCAGGGGCGTGCGGAATAGATTTTATGCTACTTATCATTGCCGCTGATGAAGGGATTATGCCGCAAACCAAAGAGCATTTTGAGATTAT
>CAZWYK010000126.1:0-3582 GCA_964638205.1 uncultured Candidatus Cloacimonadota bacterium
GCCAGACGCCTTCTCCTCTCAGCCCAATAATTACATAGCGTATTATTAGAGGTGGCTTGAATCAATTCTTGACAGGTTGGTTGATCTGCACCCAATTATTCGCGATAATGTGTATCATCCTAGATTTGAGGGCAGCTTTTCCATCAAGAAGGTGTTGCCTGCACTTGTTGACGATCTGTCTTACAAGGGGTTGGAAATCGCAGATGGCGATACTGCGGCTTTGAAATATCTGGAGATGATTGACCGGATCGCAGCGATAGATACTTTGGAGCAAGACCCGGAGATTCAAGCCATCCGTGACCACCTCTGGCTTTATTGCCAGCGTGATACTGAGGCGATGGTTGCTCAGTTGAACCGTTTGCAGGATTTGGCGCAATCAAACATGCATTAGATCTGGCTACCCACTTGGAAGTGCGATGAAGGATGTAGATCAGAAGTTGAAGTTTTAGTTCATCCGACCGATTGGCCTTAATACTATAGGGAAGCAAGATGATGACAGATGAGAAAAAGAAAGCTCTGAAGCCTGAGACAGGGGATGAGCAATTTGTAGAAAATCTGGTAACTCTTCCCAGTATTTTTCGAAGTAGCCTTTTTACAGTTCCAGATTACCAACGAGGTTATTCTTGGGACGAAAAGCATGTTATTGAGTTATTAAAAGATATCGAACACCTTATTCACGATGGGGTCCAACTCCGTCACTATACTGGAACCCTAGTACTTAGTCCAAAGAGTGGAAACAATGATAGTGAGTTCTACATAGTAGATGGCCAACAACGATTAACAACTCTTGTCATCTTTATGCGCTTGCTAATTGAGTATTACTCCCCAGAAGATCGGCTAAAGTCAGAGGAACTCTACATTAGACGCGGAACTATCGGTAACACTCACGCTGTGTTGCACCTAAACTCAGATCATTGCCGTTTCTTTGAAAGCGTCATTTTAGGCGATGAAGACATTGTAAATGAGCCACCGAAGCTTGAGGCGCACAACCGCCTGTATTCCGCAAAGGTCCTGATCAATAACTGGTTACAAGAGCAGCTAAAGACAGGGGGTTCCATTGATAACATCCGAAATACACTTGAAACGGAACTTGGTTTCTTAGTGTACGCTCCTGAGGACAGTGCTGAAACCGGAATAATGTTTGAAGTAATCAATAACAGAGGGAAACCACTTAGTGAGCTCGAGAAAGTCAAAAACTATCTCATTTATTGTTGCGTGAAGCTTTCAGCAAAAGAAATACGCAGTATGATCGACGAAAACTGGTCTGACATCCTGAGCAATCTTAATGCTGCCAAGAAAACATCGCCGGGGGAAGAGGGAGCATTTCTACGCTACTGTGTAGCAGTTCAATTTGAATTGAATAAATCGGATAGCCAATATGGATATGATCACATAAAAAAGCGCCTGTCTATAGACAATGCAATTCAAGACGATAATGCAAGAGAATCTATCTTGGGGGAGGTGACCGCTTTTGTAAAGTTCCTAAAAGATGCCTCATTGTGGTATGCACGCCTATACGGTCAGAAACATGAAGGACTCGATGTAAAATTAGCTCCTGTGCTGAACCTCATTCAGGCGCAGGAACGCCATGCGTCGATAATGCCTCTATTCTTGTCCCTGGTAATTAAAAATCAAGGTACTGGAGATAGGTTAGTCTCACTCCTGCATTTAGTTGAAATATTAAACTTCAGAGTTTATATGGCTCGTAACATGACGGCACGAAATGATACAGGGCAAGGAGAGTTGTATAAATATGCATCGCGGTACTATCACAATAAACTTTCCGAGAACACAAGTGAAGATATGTTGAGTATCGGCATTGAGGCTCCTGATACTCAAGAAGATGCACTAGAATATTGTTTAACATGGTTTATTGATTGGTTATCAGCTGACGCTTGGTTTAATTCCTCATTTATACTTGAAGATGATAGTCCTGATGACTTCTATAGGTGGCATGGATTAAGGTATTTCATGATAAACTATGAAGCAAGTTTACAGCCGCATAAGACAATCGCAATTGATAAAATATTGCTTCCACGGCGTGAAGGGAAGTCAGCAGATTATCTATCTATTGAACATATATGGGCTACAGGGGTTAGAAACGAGGATGGTCGGAACAATCGAAGAAAAGACTCCCATGAGAGACGTCGTTTAGGGAATTTTGTTCTGCTAGAATTGAGGTTAAATATCAAGATGCCCGATGATTTTATTGACTCAAAAATTCCTTGTTATTTGAAAGGAATTGATGACGAACCGCGAACTGACCTGGAACATGTTATTAAAATGGCAGAGGAAGCAAAAAAAGTAAAGAACGAACTTGGGACACGTCAACGACGCATTAATTACTACTCAGACTTTTCAGAAAAGCTAAACACAAGATTAGAGAAGCAATATGTTGAATTCGCTGAAAAACGATGGTCTATCAAGAAATATCTCGGCTATGAACAATTATCAAACTTAACAGAAGATTCTAGCGATGAGTTTTAGCTCTGAATCAGTCGCTTGAGTTGGGTACAACAAACTCAATTATCACCAACGATCCTGACAGGCAACATGGACCGGACGACAGATGCATTATCACCCGACACGCCCCAGCCGTCGTGTGGTTACTAATGAGGCTGAAGGCAATTTACCGCGACGCTCCATGGCTGTATCTGCCGAATGTCGATACAGCGATTGCGTATTTGGAAGATCACGATAATGATTCGTTTGATACAAACGAACTACTGATCAAGATGATTGATCAGGCGCTTGGTGTGTTGGAATGATGGAATGCAAGTAGTATGTCATGGCAGTTTAAAAGAAATACTAGATATTTATCGCTTTGCAAAGCCAAGAGGTCGAGATGAGTGATCTAATGTATTATGACAGAACCATTAGCGATGATTTTGAAGATATGCTGTGTAGTAAAGAGAGATTAAAGTGGTTAGTTGATTCAATCAATGGATCCGAAGATTTGGATTTACATATCGGTAAAAACCATTCCATCGAATGGGCATCTGTATACCGAGGTCTTTCAAGAATATTACAAGTCACTAAATCGATTAATTCATCAAATTACAGAGTTAAAGCCGCAGATACTTATCTACGCATTGCAGGAAAGAGTGAACTAAAATTGTTCGATAAAAATTCCATTAGCGACATGAATCGCATGAAAAATGATTTCACTATATATCACGCTATGATAAAACAGCACGTCAAGGAAAAGGGTAACACACTTCATCGATACTATGACAATCTCAAAGAAGGGTACTGGCAGACTGAAATTATCAAGAGATATGGACTTCATTCAGAATCCACCGATGAGTTCGTTATTATCGATCGTGAAACCGTCGTTGGATTCTTGGACGAGTCATGCAAAAATGAGATATTTGGCAAACTCCAAAAAGAGTTTAAGTCTAAGAGGGATAAAGTTAGCCAGCTAAACCCTGTCAGATATGGTAAAGATTTATCGAAGAAAGCACTCGGTAACGAGTTGGACTCTCTAGCAATCGGTGCAGATGGAAAAGTATATCTGCTTGAAATTAAGTTTTTATGGTCGGCAGATTGATGCTCTACCAAGCGCTGGAGAAAGCTTCTATC
>CAZWYK010000127.1:0-3384 GCA_964638205.1 uncultured Candidatus Cloacimonadota bacterium
ACATGTTTGGTTTTCCACTTTCATATATGAATTCTGATGATGTGAAAACAGTGTTAATGCAAATAATTGCGGAAATTGAAGCTGATTAAATTTGTTAAAACAAAAAACAGCACCTTATTGGTGCTGTTTTTTTTATTGTAAGTTATCGTATTTTTGTTTAAATTCTTTTACAGCATCAAAAATAGCATCCACTAATTTCTGCTGGTATGCTGTTTTTAATAATTTTTGTTCTTCAGTTTTATTGCTCATAAAACCAAGTTCAATCAAAATGGAAGGCATAAAAGCTCCGCGTAAGACATAAAAACTAGCTTGTTTCACGCCACGATCAACGCATTGCATTTTTGAGATTAATTTCTTTTGTAGCAAATAACTTATCTCAGAACTTTCATGCAAGTGTTCAACTTGTGCCATGTCAGCTAAAATAAAAGCTAATTCGTCGTACTTTTGTACTGCTTCTTCACCACCCTCATATCGATAAACAACTTCATTTTCCAAAGCTTCTACTGCTCTTGCTTCATCAGTTTTAGCAGTTGAAAGATAAAATGTTTCTATACCACTCGCATTTTTATTTGGATGTGCGTTGCAATGAATTGAAATGAACAAATCTGCATTTTCTTTGTTGGCAAAATCGGTGCGTTCTTGCAGCGCTACATATTCATCTTTATCGCGCGTGATTAATACATTTACACCCAATTCTCTCATTATTTTTTTTTGCAGCATTTTAGTTACTGAGAGAACTATGTCTTTCTCAAAATGTTTTTTTGAAAATCCAATAGCACCAGGATCTTTACCGCCGTGCCCAGGATCGATTACAATTGTGTTGATACCAAAATTAACGGGTGGATTTGCTAAAATAACTCCATTCTGGAAAGTAATTTCAGGGTAAATTAAAGGCATTATTCTCGTGATAAACTGAAGAGGAATCAGATATTTATTTTCATTTTGAATGATTTTGTCTGGTAAATTGTAGATTTTATTTTGATGTGTCAAATAGTTAGAATCGAGTAAGAAAACAAGTTGTTTTTGGTAAATTTCCAAAAATAATTTTCTTTCTAAGATTTTTACGGAAATCTTTGATTTCAAAGCTTTGTTGAGTTCAAAAATGTTGAAATATTCAACATTGTCAACAAATTCAGTTTTGATGATTTCCGAAGCTAAGTTTTCATTAAATCTAATTTCGATATCTGCTCCAAGAAACCCAAAAGTACAAATGAAAAGGGAAAGGAAAATTGTCTTTTTCATCATAAACCTACTGGAAATATTTTTCTTAAATTATGTAAAATAAATTTCATTTTACGCGGATATTTTATCTTTTTGTCAGCCATTTTTAAATAGTGTGATATGCTCAAAATTGAGGCAGTCCAAAACATCAAAATTGAGACGCTAAAAACAACTTTAATGCCAAAAAATTTCAAAATAAAATAACCCATAAAGGGGAAAATAATTCCGCGTAATCCCGTCAAAGTAACATGCACGCTTTGGTACATCGAGACATCGTCATCTTTGGCAAAAAAAAGAGAACTGATACTCCATGAAATAACCATGCCAGACATTGCAATCCCAAAAATGAGGAAAGCAAAATAGACAATGTAATTTGCGTAGATTGTCCCAACGAAAAAAGTGGAAATCAGCAGAATTAGAGGATATAACCCCAAAGTAAAGAATGTGATTGATGCAAACTTTACGGGATTTTGACGATTATGAATTATGCCTGCCACCGGTGCTAAAAATAGAATGCCAATTTGTGAGATTACGCCTTTAGCGAGAAATATTTGTGAATAAGTCATCTCTAAATTTTCTACTAGATATTTTGGAATAGCTGGCAAAATAATCATAAATCCAATTCCATAAATGAAAAAATTTCGTTGAAAAATGGCAAAATTTTTATTTTTTTTCAAAATTTCAATGCTGCGATAAATGGGAGAAAAAATTAATTGTCCAAATCTTAGAGGTGTCTCGATGTATTTTTTGTTTTTTAACTTTATCGAAGCGAGAAAAACTGAACTGATGAAGCCAGCAACGCCAGCAAACATCAAGAGATAACGAAATGAATCTTCGTTTTGATCTAGTGCTTTTCCAGCAAAATAACTGGAAATAATTGAAATAAGTGTAACAATGCTAGCGGCATAACCAAAAAATTTTCCACGATTTTTTTCGGTAATGTTGTGCTGATAAATTGCGTTTTGTGCTGGACTTAGTAATGCATTAAACGAAAAAACAATAACCATAATGAACAGAAATTGGTAATAATTGTGTACCCAGAGCATTAAAATAAGTGATAATCTGCCAATAAAACCTATGAGTAAAAAGAAAACAGATAAACTTTTTGAATGTTCCAAAAGTTTTCCCCACCAAATTGAAAATAGATTTGATAATGGCCACAACATCGTTAAAATGGTGATTTGCCAATCCATTGTGTCGAGTGCCTTTTTCGCTAATCCATCCTGAATATTAAATACGCTCATCACAAAACCATGAAAAAAAGCGGTCATTAAAAGCATTAAAAAAGTTTTTTTTTCCAAGTCGTTTATTCTCATAAAATCTCCATCTTCGGCGAATTCTATTTGTAAGAAAAATTTGTCCATAAAAATTATTGTATTGCGAATTTGTTCTTAAAAAAAACTTGCTTCATAATGTTAAATATTAAATCTGGCATCCAGGTAATTGTGAAGAATAAAATATAATTTGGGAGAGTTTATGTCACTTAAAAGCTTTCACGGTGGGATTCATCCACCTGATTTTAAACAGTATTCAAAAGAGGTTTCTATCGAAATGATGTCGCCGCCTGCAAAAGTGGTAATTTCACTTTCACAACACATCGGTGCACCCGCAAAACCGATTGTGAAAATGGGAGATAAAGTTTTGATTGGGCAAAAAATTGCGGTAGCAAGTGGATTTGTTTCAATCTCAATGCATGCTTCAATTTCGGGTAAAGTTACGAAAATTGGAAAATTTAATCACCCAGCTGGAATGATGAGCGATGCCATCGAAATTACGGGAGATGGTAAAGATAAATGGGTTGAGCTGGTTGATGAAAAAGATTATACTCAACTTTCGATTGATGAAATCAAAAAACGCATTGCAGATGCTGGTGTTTGCGGAATGGGTGGAGCTGGTTTTCCTACGCATGTAAAACTTTCACCACCTGCCGAAAAACCAATCGATACTGTTATTTTAAACGGCGTCGAATGTGAACCATATCTGACAGCAGATTATCGTGTAATGTTAGAAAATTCAGCAGAAATTTTGGCTGGTTTGAAAATTTTCATGAAAACAGTTTCAGCAAAAAATGGTGTAATTGGTATTGAGGCGAATAAACCAGAGGCCATCAAAATGTTCAAACAATTGGTGAAAAACGAAGCAAATATTTCTGTGATTAGCTTA
>CAZWYK010000128.1:0-3363 GCA_964638205.1 uncultured Candidatus Cloacimonadota bacterium
AGGCTTCTTTTTCGGTGGCAAAATACCTGGCATTTTTAACTCCGGAAAAATTCATGATAAACGAAACAATTACACGAGTAACGATTTTCATTCCTACAAATGCTCGTTTTTTGATTTTATCATTCTTCAATAATGAAGAATAGATTTTTCGTGCCCCTGATGACGCAGTCCCAGCATCGGTTAAGTCATTTAGTAAGCATAATTTCCCGTCACGGCTATTAATAAGTTGGATGATTTCATTGGATTGATCTTTAGCATCTTGTTCATCAAAATCACCCCATGCTTTATTTCGAATAATACCTTCTTTTTTATCCCACCAAACTTTGTATTTTGGTTGTCCTGCCATGATCAATTATCCTCATTTATCTAATTTCGGTTATCGCTAAGTTGTTGCGTCATGGTTTTTATCTTCTCTAATATCCCTAACGTCGCAGTCTCATCAGTTACCCCAAACGCTTGATCCCAACTCATCCAAAGCTTTTATGCCAACGCTAAAGCTTACTTCTCAAGCTAGCTTATCCATATATTTCTTCTTGTCAATTCTTTCGGGATTAGTTATGATGTTTAACCACATTTTCAAAATTATAGAAAAGGTTCAAATTTTTTATTTTATGTTACTCATTACGGTTCACCGCTTTTTCAATCGCTGAAAAAATTTGCCAATCAGAAGCGGGTTTTGAAAGAATTTCTACAGGATGCGTTTTTTGAAGTTTTATGTCTGATATAAGATGACTGTTTCCCGTCATATAAATAATGGGGATTTTATGCTTTTTGTATATTTTTTCTGCTGCCTCGATGCCGTTTATTTTTCCTTGCAATTTGATATCCATGAGAATAACATCCGGCTGTTTTGTCCTGGCTATATTAATGGCATGTTCACCAGTACCAGTCGTAAAGACATGTTGGTAACCGTGAGTTCGCAACCGTGATTCCAGCTCCAGGGCAATGATAGCTTCATCTTCAACGATTAGTATTTTATGTTTACCCATCTTTTTTAACCTCAAATTGAATTTTGAAAAACGTCCCATTGTTTGTTTTTATCTTAATTTTGCCGTTAAGTTGTGCTACCAGGAGATTAACCAGCTTAAGCCCTAATGAATCAGTGCTCTCAAAATCTACATGATTTGGGATTCCAACTCCATCATCCTTCACTGATAATTGATAAGTATTATTATTCAATCTCTTGGATAAAATCGAGATTGTCCCTTTTTCCCCTTCCGGGAATGCATATTTTAATGAATTCGACACAAGTTCATTTATTATCAATCCACAGGGAATCGCCTGTTCGATATTTAATGATACATCTTCGATAGCCAACTTTAATGAGACTCGATTTTTTATCTTGTAAGCATTGAACATATCTTCAATCATTGATTGGATGTAATTTTTGAAATTGATTTCTGAAAAATTCTTTTCTTCATATAGTTTTTTATGAACAAGCGCCATGGTATAAATTCTGTTAATGCTTTCCTTAAATGAATCAACTGCCTGCTTGTCTTTGATTTTTCTCGACTGCAGATTTAGTAAACTAACAACAACATTTAAATTATTTTTTACCCGGTGATGAATCTCATTTAATAATACTTCCTTTTCTATCAGGGATGCTTTAAGGTTTTCTTCTGCTCTTTTTCGTTCGGTAATTTCTCGAACAAAGCATGTGATACCTTCAACTTCTTTTTTGCTTGAAAATATTGGACTCCAGTTGAATTCAAAATAAATATCGAGATCAAATTGATGTTGAACTTCTGTAAAACTATTCCCTTGCAAAACGCGGTCAAAGCTTTCTTTTGCTTTTTCTCTCAGTTCAGGGATTGACATTTGGTCAAGCAAATTCATGCCGTTTTTTATATTTACCTTCCATACTTTTTTCATTTCTTTTTTGTGATTCTCATTAAACATTGTATAATTATAATTCTTATCCAATGAAAATATTATGAAATCATTCGGGCTGTTGATCAAAGCATTCATCAGGTTGTTCTGTGCTTCCAATTTTATTTGTATTTGCTTCTGTTTCGTGATGTTCTGTACATTCACGGCTCGATAAATAACGTTCTCATTTTTATCCTTTACAGCTGTTACATCAACGATAACAGGAAATATTGTTCCGTCTTTACGAATGTGTTTCGACTCGAAAGTATAATGCCCTTTCTCGTGTGCGATACGAATTTGCTCGGGAAGTTCTTTACGCGACTCAGGGGCAAATACATCAACAATTGGTCTGTCTGTAAGTTCTTTTATGTCGTAACCGTGCATTCTTGCAAATGCAGGATTCATCATTTCAAGTCTTTTCCCATCTGCACTACCAACGACGACTCCCCATTCCGCATGTTCAAAGATCTGCGCCCACTTTTCAAGTTTAGCAGCTGTATCCTTTCGTCTGAGTGCGATGCCTATACTGGATCCAATATCCTCAAAAAAACGAATCATCTCTAAATCGAACATCCCTTTTCTTTTATCATTAAATTGAAGCAATCCAATATTTTCATAATTAGCATGAAGCGGTATTAGCGCAACAGATTCATAACCTTCACCGTTGCACCTATTCCTGGTGCGCCCCTGGCGATTTTCCTCTGTTGTGGAAGAAAGTAACTCTGTCGTACAATTTGTCCAGAAACTTCCGCTGTCTGTAAAAAAGGGTAAAGTAGGATCAAATTTTCCACCAATTATATTGCCACACATACATTCAAGTACCGGATTTCCCGTAGAATCGTAAATCAATTCACCATTTGTATTATAAGCACAGAGAGAATTTTCTGCTTCAATAAATTCAGCTGGAAATCCTACTGCCTCATAATAAGGATAATCGACACCTTCTTTTAACCTAATTCCAACAGCTTCAAAATTCAGTGATTTTTTAATGAGAACAAGAATATCTTTGATCACGTCATCTTTTCCACGTGAGTTGTTAAGCACCTCCAGGATTTGATTGACTAATCTCTGTCTTCGTTCTAACATTTTACGTTCAATAGAATAGTTGATTGAACGCATCAACAATTTGCCATCAATTTGACCTTTCACAAAAAAGTCCTGGGCGCCTTTTTGGACAGCTTCAAGACCAATATTTTCATTTTTATAACCAGTTAGTACAATTATTGGAATATCCGGAAATCTATAGTAGATATTGTTATACGAGTCGAGCCCGGAACTATCCGGAAGTCCAAGGTCTAACAGAATCGCATGTACAGGATTTTTTGAAAGATATATTAATGATTCATCAAGTCGTTTCTTGTTAATAAAATCAAAGCGACTATTGGCTGCATCTTGTGCCATTTCCAAAATGAGTTTGTAATCACCTAAATTGTCTTCTACTGTAATTTAAATAATTATTTTTCCTAAAACCTGATCGATAAATTAGCCTAAAAA
>CAZWYK010000129.1:0-3346 GCA_964638205.1 uncultured Candidatus Cloacimonadota bacterium
GGAGACCATGAGGAGCTGCTTGAGGGTCTGGGGGGACTGGGGCAGCGCGAAGAAGTTCCCGGGCTGCACCCGGGACGGGACGAGGTAGTCCCGCGCGCCCTCGGGCGTGCTCTTCAAGAGGATCGGCGTCTCGATCTCGTGGAACGCGTTGTCCATCAGGTAGTTCCGGGTGATCCGGTTCGCCTCGGAGCGGGCCAGGAGCCGGCGCTGCAGGGGCGGCCGCCGCAGGTCCAGGTAGCGGTAGCGCAGCCGGGTCTCCTCGTGCGCGTCGACGTCCTCCTCGATGGGGAAGGGGATCGGCTCCGAGCTCGCCAGGACCTCCATGACCTTCACGACGACCTCGATCTCGCCGGTGGCCATGTCGGGGTTGGCGTCCGCGCCGCGGCTGTCCACGTGACCCTGTATGCCGATGACCCACTCCGATCGGAGCTGGCGGGCCGCCGCGAACCGGGCCTCGTCGTCCGCGTCGAACCGGAGCTGGACCACGCCGGTCACGTCCCGAAGCGTCACGAAGACCTGCCCGCCCATGTCCCGCACCCGGTGGACCCAGCCCATGAGGACCACGGTCTTGCCTGCGTCGGTGCCGCGCAGGTCCCCGCATCGGTGGCTTCGTTTGATCTGATCGACGAAGAGCATGGGTTCCCTCCCTGGGTTCCAGATTTGCCGGCCGAGTGTAGACGCGGACCATGGCAAAGACAAGCGTCTCGACAGCTTTCAAGGCCTCGATTATACTCGCCGCCATGCGACGTCTGATGCTCATCGCAGTGTGCCTCCTCCTCTCCTGCGGGGGGGAGGAGCGGCTGGTCCTCGTGTCCCTCCCCGACGACCCCGGCGCAGTGCTGGCGAAGGCGCCGGACGACGGCGCGCTCGCGACGGTGGGGGGCTGGAACGTCACCGAGGCGGACCTCCTCGCGATCCACCCCGTCCACCCCGGCGCGACCGTCGCGGAGAGCCTCGAGGTCCTGGTGGATCGGATGGTCGCGGTCCAGGGCGGCCTCGACGGGGACTTCGCGCCGCGCTTCGAGCTCCTCCTGTCCTGGCGAAAGGCCCTGGCCCGCCGCTGGGTGACGAAGCGCTTCACCGAGGATTTTTCACCGGAGACCATCTCCGAGGCCCGCATCCGCGCGGTCTGGGAGGTGCGGTGGTTCCTGTGGGATCACATGGACACCTTCTACGTCCTGGACGCGCAGAATATCTGCTGCTTCGCCCACGCGAGCGAGTGTGATCCCGACGTGGTGCGGCGGTGCCAGGACGAGAAGATGGACCTGATGGAGAACCTCCACCGGGTCTTCGTCGAGAAGGGCGTCAAGGACGCCGCGACCTTCAACAAGGTCGCCGAGGACTTCGCCGCGGCCCACGGCGTCGACGTCAAGGTGATGAAGTACGCGTTCCAGTACGACCACTCCAAGGCGCACTCGGAGCAGCGGGGCTACGACCTCTACGACCCGACGATCTCCGCCGCGATGAAGGGCATGGAGGTCGGGACCTTCACCAAGGTGATCCGGTCCAAGCAGGGGCTCCACCTCGTCTTCCTCTTCAAGTTCCTGCCCGAGATCCACAAGACCTTCGACGACCCCGAGGTCCGGGCCGAGATCGCCGCGAACGCGTTCCCGGGCTTCCAGGAGCGGGAGGCCGCGGAGGAGTTCGCGCGCCTCAGCAACGGGGTGGACATCGGGTTCTTTCCGGAGGTCTTGGAGCAGGTGGACTGGCCCAAGGTCACGGGCCTCGAGCAGCGCTAGCGGTTTCTACGAAGAAGCAGTCGACGCCGTCCGGACGACACGGAGGCGCTGCCGACGGCGGGGACGCTCCCGCGTCAGGATGCGGATCACCCGCTCGTCGTCGTCTCCCGCCGCCTCGAGCTGCTCGTCGATCTCCTCCAGCCGGGAGAGATCCACCTCCATCCCGTAGGGCCCGAGGAGCGAGCGCAGGCGCAGGAAGGAGCGCTCGAAGTCGAGCTTCGCAGACCGGAAGCCCCGCTTCGCGGCCTCGGCGCGCTTCCAGAAGGCCAGGGGGTTCATGCTGAAGAACGCTGCGTCGTCCTCCGCGGGCTCCACCAGCAGGACGTCCCCGTTGAACGACGGGTCCGTGCGCATCTCCTCCACCCCGAGATCGAGGCGGGAGTGGATCATCGTCCGGATGGACTGGTTGAGCACGGTGACGAGGCCCATCTCGGCGAGGGACTCGAAGTTCTCGACCAGGCGCTTGGTCGGGACCTGGTGGTAGGGGCGGAAGGGGTTGTAGCAGATGATCAGATCCGCGCCCTTGCGGCGGGCGACCTCCATGGGCGCCGTGTGCTTGACGCTGCCGTCGATGTACCAGGTGTCGCCGAGCTTGACCGGACGATAGAAGCCCGGCAGCGCGGTGGAGGCCTGGACGGCCTCGGAGATCGTCGCCGAGGACTCCTCGTCCGGCCCGAACACGGCCTCCTCGCCGGTGTCGAGGTTCACCGCCTCCACGTACAGCGAGTTGCCCTTCTCGAGCTGGAGGAGGGGGAAGCTGTTGGGGAGACGGTTGCGCTCGAAGCTGACGCGCATCCAGCGCTCGATCCGGGAGTTGTCGAAGGCCCCGGAGGGCACGTAGGACAGCAGGTGCGGAAGATCCGATGACCGCATCAGCTCCCGGATGAAAGGCTCCTGGAGCTCCTCGAGGTGCTGCCACGACGGGCTCTCCACCAGCCGCCGTCCCAGCTCCGTGAGGCGGGGCCGGTGCTCCTCGAGGACCTTGAAGAAGGCCCGCCCGGCGCGGGGCCAGAGCTTGAGGCTGTCCTTGAAGGCCTTCGCGCCCTTCTGCGCGATCTCGCCGAGGTTGGGTCTGTAGAAGTCCCGCGCCCCGAAGGGGAGGATCTTCTCCGACGTGGACATGAGCCCGGCCAGGATCTCCGGTGGCGGGATCCCCGCGGCCAGGGGGGCCGCGATGAGGGAGCCGGCGCTGATGCCGACGAACATGACGAAGTCGGTGACCCGGCAGTTGCGCAGCAGCTGCTCGAGCGCGATGAGCCCCCCGATCTTGAATGCGCCGCCCGAGACCGCGCCGCCGGAGAGGACGATCGCGACCTTCGGTGTCTTACGCGTCCGACCCGTGGATTTCTGGACAATGGAGATCGCCATGTGCACCTCCCGGCACAGAACATCTTACAGAAGGACGGCTGTTGAGAAAGAAACTTGCGTTCGAAGTGACGCTCGCGAGCTCACGTCTGTGATAATCTGTCGGGATGAATGATCCGATTCGACACATCGCGGTGGTGGCCCCGTCGGGGCCCGTGCCCCGGGATCGGTTCGAGGCAGGGGTCAGGGTCCTGGAGGATCACGGGCGGCCCGGCGCGGGCTTCTTCGACGTCCACCGCAGC
>CAZWYK010000130.1:0-3283 GCA_964638205.1 uncultured Candidatus Cloacimonadota bacterium
TATTATCGTGACAATGCCGATTCGATTAAAAATGAATTTTACGAGGATTTTGCAACTTTATGTGAGGTAAGTTAATCGGATATTCAAGGTAACAAAAAACCGCTGTAAGGCGGTTTTTTTATGTAAGTAAGGTTATGCCCTTACTAAATGATAATCTCTTTAAAATGGGCTAATATTGATACGATTAGACGGATATTCGTATCATATGTCCGTGTCTTTAAACTTTTTCCGACAAGCGCAAGTACCAACCCACACTTTTGCTTTTTGTTGCCAATGTATAATCGGATTTTTATCAAACTTTTTATCACAATTTGCGCAGTCGTATTTTGCTACGCGCTCGAGTAAAATATGATGACCTTTAGCAACTACAAACTCGCTCTTTGCTAAGTGCATTGATTTGGTCTTGTGCTTGTAGTTTTTACACAGGTAGTCTTTCAGCTTTTTGTGCATATTATCTCGGTAGCATCTTCTTCTGTTTGCTGAATCGGATATTATCAGCCATTAACGTAAAGAACAAGTACTTACCAACTGCTGTTTGCTGAATCATCATTGAGTACTGTGGTGTCATACCGTTGATATTCTTGAGCGATGTTTCGATATATTCATCATCAATGTAAAGTTCGTAAACTAAGAAGTAATAATTCTTGTACATCAGCACATCATAGGTAACATCACCACCCAATTCATTGGCTAGTTTATCAGTGATTAAATCAGCAATGTTAAACGCTTCAACGCAACCCGTTAAGCCTTCTCGATTATTGTAGTTAACTCGTGTAATACCATCTTCAAGTACCAACTCAGCATTAACAACAGACGAACCCATTGACACTTCGTGCAGTAGGTACATCGGATGTTTGTTTGAGCAGAACTTATCGTCTAGTATTTCATCAATCGTAAATGTTGTTTGTTTTTCAAGCATCAATAATAGTTATCCGTAAATAGGTGTATAATAATAAAAAACATTTAGAAGGTGAAACCGTGCAACAATTCAAACATTTCTGTAAGTTACAGGACAAGGTAGTAACACTTCACAGTGCAGATGTCTGTGAGTTCTGTGGTGCTGAAGATTTAGTTAACAATCGACATATGCAAGATTTCAGTGTTGAAGATTACGAGCTCGATTATCGTAAATCTACCGAGCGCAAATAGTACAATTATTGGTGTATTTCTGAGTCCATTACGGACTACAATATGAGCAAGTGTATTAGCAAATCATGATGTACGCTACAAGTCAGTTATTAGTGTATAATTCATTTAGTTCTAAATGTAAAAAATAGAAAAACACCCAAAAAAAAAACCGTTTATAATAGGGGAAATACACAAGCAATTACAGCACAAAACACAAGCACTATTACATCACGACGGTGTGCACAGCACACCTCGTTAATAGTAACTAAACTTTAGCAAGAAACACACAGACATGATTGAAACTAATACCAACACAAACCCAAGCACTAACCAACTACTAACCAAGTGTATTAACAAGAACATCATTGCAGTTAATAGACATAGGCATGATTACATTACTAAGACATCAGACCTAGTAGAATGTAAGTTTAATTACTCAGTAACCAAAGCAAGTAAAGCAATTCAAATCATTTATGATGAAGTAGTAAAGCAGTTGGTACAGAAATCACTTAGTAGAGATTGTGATAATGGAAGTTACAGGTTTGCATTTGGTACTAAGTTTTATAGACGAACCTTTCATGATATTAAGGTTAAGTTCAAACAAGATGTTACGATTGATGGTAAGTTCAAAAAAACAAAAGGTGTTAAGAAGAAAGGCACAGCGATTGCTATGTGGACAATCATGCAAGATGTAAATCCATTATTGAAAGTTCAAATTCAAGGTAATGATATGATTGGTATTAGTACAGTACTAATTGATGATGATTTCAATTCAGTTATCAAATACATTACTTTGAATGATGGCGTGTACATTGTTAATATGATTGAACAACAAGGCTCGTTTAAACAAATCACTACCAAAAGTACAAAAGCTAAAAAAGGCTCTACTAAGACTGTGTTTATCAATGCTAAGATTGATAAAATCAAAATCAATGAAACTGCATTGCTGTACTTCACAAACACCACGACTGATGAAAAACTAAAAAGTGTTGCTAAGCAGTTGCTGTTGGTTAATTCAGTTAAAGGTTATATACCACTAGCAGTATCGTACGCACATTCGGGTCGCAAGTATTACCGTGGGTCGAAATACACTAACTTACAGAACGCCAATAAAGAAGTACGCAATGTTTGTTTTAAAGGCTGTACTGAGATTGATATTAATGCGTGCAGTGCGAACTATCTAATTCAACAAGCGGACAAGTACGGTGTTGAGGTTAAATCGCTAAGACAACTAAGAGCTAATTCATTTAAGAAGAAGATTCGATTTGATTTAGCAAAACACGTATATGGTGTTGCTACACAAGAAAATATCGACAAGGCAAAGGAAATCATCACAGCAGTTGGGTTAGGTGCAAGTTTAACGGTAATACATCATGGCTTCAACAAACTACTAAGTCGTGGTGTTGTTGATGTTGTACAAATGAAACGAGCGTACCGACATTCATTCATGCGCATGTACTGTAAAGAAGTTACACAACTGCATAAAAAAATGTTCAATAACAATCAAGACCTTAACACCAAGTCGTACCTACATAAAGATGGTGACATGAAACAGCCATTACAGATGGGTAGGGTTTGCACTTATCTGTACCAACGCTTTGAAGCGAAGGCCATGAATACTGCACTGAAAGGCTACACCGATAATATTAGATTACAAGTGCATGATGGCGTTTACCTTGATAATATCACTACCAAAGATATTAACATTATCAAGCAAAGATTCAGTAAAATGGACTTGACTATTTCAATTACGGATTTATAATGAACACACGACAAAAGAACACATATCACAAATTAGGTACAACATGGTTACGCATTAAACGACATTTAACTGTTAATGTTAAAGAAACTTTCAGTTACGGACAATTGCGAATCGAAACAACTGCAAAGAAGGTCATGTACATCACACAAGATTCTAATAAGTTCAGATTCAAAGGTGTGCTTGATTACGCTAGATACGAACCTAAGCAACTAGCCGAAGCAATTAACCAAGGTAAAGTTGAAGATTACTACAATCTCATGTTAAGCCATAAAAAATCAGATACTAATGTTTGGAAGGACAAATCATTCGAGCAATTATTGAAAAATTATTATCACGAACGAGCTGAAACAAAGCAGATAATTCAGTACAGTTAGCGTAAATAAAGTTAAAAAC
>CAZWYK010000131.1:0-609 GCA_964638205.1 uncultured Candidatus Cloacimonadota bacterium
CTTTTAATGAAGATGAAGAGTTAACTTTGAATTTTATCTCATACATCGAAGATGAGGATGGGGATGATTTAACACTAGATGTTTTTGGTAACGAGAATATCGATATTCAAATTGATGAAGATAATAGTGTAACTTTCACAAATTATAACCAAGATTGGAACGGAATGGAAGAGAATATTATTTTTTCTGTTTCGGATGGTGAATTTCTTATTGAGCAGGCAATTTCAGTGACTGTCATTCCGGTAAATGACCCACCAATTTTGAATATAACAGAAGATTTTGAGTTTGATGAAGATTCAGTTTTACCTACCAATTTTACTCAACACATTAGTCAAACTTATGGTGAAGCTGATAATCTAACTTTATCTTCTATAAATTCAGAAAATATCAATGTGATAATTTTATTTAATGATGTAAATTTTGAGCCGACCGCAAATTGGTTTGGAACAGAACATATTACATTTTCACTTTCGGATGGTGAATTCACAGTTAATCAAACAGTTGTTGTTACCGTCAATCCTGTAAATGACGCCCCAATAATTGATTTACCAGACAATTTTACTTTCGATGAGGATAGCTGGCATGTAGAAAATTTTGCGAATTATATTG
>CAZWYK010000131.1:709-3282 GCA_964638205.1 uncultured Candidatus Cloacimonadota bacterium
TCAGAAAATGAAGAAATTAATGTAGATATCAACGAGTTGATGGTCACTTTTACAGTAGCCGCAAATTGGAATGGAATGGAAACTCTAACTTTTACGGTTAATGATAACCAAAATAGAACAATTGCCACTGATGAAATAGGGATAATCGTAACCCCTGCAAATGATGCTCCAACTGTTGATGATTTGTCATTTACAACAGATGAAGACATTTTACTTGAAGTTGTTCTGGTGGGTAATGATATTGATGGTGATAATTTGACTATTGAAGTTGTAGAGCAGCCTTCTAATGGAATTTATACTAATGAGATTTACATGCCAAACACCGATTTTTATGGTTTTGATGAATTCACTTATCGTGCATTTGATGGTGAAAATTATTCTAATTTAGCAATTATTACGATTACCGTCAATCCTGTAAATGACGCCCCAATAATTGATTTACCAGATAATTTTACTTTCGATGAGGATAGCTGGCATGTAGAAAATTTTGCGAATTATATTGGAGATGTCGATACAGATATACTAACATTAGAGGTTTCAGAAAATGAAGAAATTAATGTAGATATCAACGAGTTGATGGTCACTTTTACAGCAGCCGCAAATTGGAATGGAATGGAGAATATTATTTTTTCTTTGAATGATAATTTTGATAGAACAATTGTTTTAGATACAGTTGAGGTTATCGTAAGCCCGATGTCAGATGTGGAATATCCTGTAAAAAAAGTTAAAATAGAACCACATACGGTAAGTAATAATGAATGTGAAATATTTATTTATACGACCAATAACGAAGCAATTGAGTATTGTGAAATTTTAAATAGGCGTGGAAGAATTGTTAACACAATAGATATCGAACCTGCGTTTAATGAATATAATAATGTTGCTAGGTGGGATACAACTGATAGGTATGGACAACAAATTCCAAGTGGATTTTATATTTATCAAGTGAAAATTGGCGAAAAAATATATCAAGGAAGCATAATAATTGTAAGGTAGAAATATGAAAAATAAATTTTTAATTCTAATTTTAGTTATCCCAATTATTTGTTCAGCTTACGATTTTATTGATGGCGGTGTGCGTAATTCGGCGATGGGGAGAACAGGCATCAGCTCTTCAAATGATGCTTCAACAGCTGTTTGGAATCCCGCATTTTTAGGAAATTTACACAAGTTCGAATTGCTCACAGATTCCAGAAAATTTACCATCCAGTTGGATAATGATAATTGGTCTCAAAATATGATGTATTTCGCAATGCCAACTAAAAAAGCTGGTACATTTGTGTTGAGTGCAAATTATTTTGGGGGAGATGTAGCAGGAGAAAGCAAATTTGGATTCCATGTTGGTAAAGAGTTACCCAATAATTTATTTGTTGGTTTCAGTGCAAATCATTTTTCTTTTAATACAGAAGTAAGTAGCTCATCTGCATACGATTGTGATTTTGGTGTTGGTTACAAATTACCTTTTGCTAAATTTGGTGTAGTTGCCAAAAACTTATTACAAGCTGATTTAGACAAATATTCAGAGGATAAATTTCCGCGAATTTATGGTTTTGGTTCTTATTTGAATTTGAAGAGTTTAACTATTTCAGCAGATGTTCAGCGTGGTAGTAATTTTAGTGAAACCGAAATCTTAGCTGCAATTGGTACAGAACTTGCCATGAGAAATCTATTTGTTAGAGGTGGAATAAATAACAATTATTACACTTTTGGTTTTGGGGTAGATATTTTTTCTCAATATTGGCCAGCTTTTTTTTCTGCTGAAATTAACCGAATGACATATTTTGATATTTCACTTGATTATGCTTTTCAATATCCGCTAAATTTTGAATATACAAAGGGTGATTTTGCAATTGGTAACGGTTTAGAATCTGAATTTGGAGACCACTTTTTTGGACTAAAAATTAATTTTGGCAGAACTGAATCAAAAGAAGATTTAATGAAATTTTTTCCATCTGAATTTGGGTTAGATGTAGATGTACAAATTGATACAGTTGTTATAGAAAAAGTTAAATTAGACACAATTTACAGAGAAATTGTGAAAATGGATACAATCACAATTATCGAAAAAGTGCTTGATGAGGAGTTACTCAAAAAGAAATTAGCAGAAGCAATTTCAAATCAAACAAGTGGTGAAATTGAGGTATTTAATGAAGCTTCTGCTCACTTGATAAAATCTTTGGAATATTATTTTGCTGAAAATTTTGAAAAAGCAATTGAAGAGTGCGAAAAAGCAATTCGCATTGCTCCGAAATTATCGCTTTCATATTTGCGATTGGGTTCGATATATTGGAAATTAGGTGATCATGAAGAAGCTCTGTATCACTGGAAAAAAGGCTACAAAGTGGATTCAAACAATATAGAACTAAAACAACTTTTAGATGACATAAAAAATGGTGTGGAAGATTTAGCACCGAAATTTTAAAAGTAAAAAAGGAAACGAAAAATGAAAAAATTATTTGTGGTTTTAATGTTTGCGGTGGTCGTTTTGGGGCAAAGTACTGAAACCGTTACCGAATTGCAAATGGAAAAAGAATTAGCAGAAAGAATTGAGAATATGCTTTTTCCAATCGTTG
>CAZWYK010000132.1:0-3253 GCA_964638205.1 uncultured Candidatus Cloacimonadota bacterium
TTGAAACAAAAAAATAGAAAAACGGAAAATGTGTGTCAAAAATGACACTTTTGTTTATTTTGGGAGAGTGTTTTTTTCATAAAAAAAACCGCCCCGATGGGGGCGGTTTATAACATTATAATAACTGTTGCTTATTTCTTGCGTGAAAAATGCTCTACCAAAATCGGGCTAGCAATAAAGATAGATGAATAAGTTCCCACTACTACACCAATCAAGATTGCAAAAGCAAAGTCATGAATTACACTGCCGCCAAAAACATACAAACTAAGCACCACAACGAAAGTAGTGAAAGATGTGATAATTGTTCGGCTTAAAGTACTGTTGATACTGTGATTAATAATCGCCCCAACAGACTGTTTACGCATATTTTTACGGTCTTCACGAATTCTGTCGAAAACCACAATTGTATCGTTAAGTGAATAACCAACAATGGTAAGAAGTGCCGCCACAACTGCCAGGCTTATCTCTTTCCCAAAAATAGAGAAAATACCCACTGTGATGAGTACATCGTGGAAAAGTGCTACAACCGCTGCCACGCCAAAGGTAAATTCGAAACGCCACCAGATGTAAATAATGATGCCGAGAAGTGCCCAAAATATTGCCAAAATAGCTTTCTCTTTTAATTCACTACCAATCTTAGGTCCCACCTCTTCTTGCAAGCGAACCAAAGTTTCTGCTTCCACATATTCTGGGAATTGATGTGATATGATTTCCACTATTTTCTTAGTTATTTTCACGTCAGACTCTTCCGTATTTTTCGATTTAATTAAGATGAAATTCTTACCTTCTGGATTGCTAACTTCCTGAATTACTGCGTCAACTATTCCATTCTCGGTTAACACATCACGAACGATTTGCACATTGAGTGGTTTAGTGCCTTCTGCTTTCGGTGTCAAATCAAGTTCGAGTGCTACTCCACCGGTAAAATCTATGCTGTATTTCGGTCCACCATTCATAAATAATGAAACCAAGCCAGCTAAAATCACTAAAATCGAAATGATGAAAGCAATCTTTCTCTTTCCTGTAAAATCTATGTTTGTTTTTTTGAATAATCTCATTTCAATCTCCTAAATGCTCAATTTTTCACGGTTTGAATTCAAAATCAAACCATCGAATATTGCTTTCACTAACACGATTGAAGCAAACATTGAACCAATGATACCAATCGAAAGTGTTACCGCAAAACCTTTAATTGCGCCTGTACCAAATTGATAAAGCACAATAGCTGTAATCAGGGTGGTAATATTTGCATCGAGAATCGTTACCAACGCTCTACTAAAGCCACTATTCACAGCAGAACGAACGGTTTTACCAGCATCAAGGTTTTCACGAATTCTTTCGAAAATAATCACATTCGCATCCACCGCCATACCGATGGTAAGAATCATCCCAGCAATACCTGGCATTGTGAGTGTTCCATCCAACATCGTCATCACTGCCACGATGAATGACATATTCACTAATACCGCCAAAACTGCAATAATCCCCGAAAATTTGTAATAAATCATCATGAAGAAAATGACTGCAATCATACCAATGAGAGCTGCTAAAATTCCAGATTTGATACTGTCTGAGCCCAGAGTTGGCCCGACTGTTCTCTCTTCTATAATTCTAACTGGGGCTGGCAAACTACCCGCATTCAAAACGATTACCAAATCATGCACTTCTTCAACAGTGAAGTTCCCAGTAATTCGTGCTTCGCCAGTTGGGATTCTACTTTGAATTGTTGGTGCGATAAACACGATTTCATCCAACAAAATCGCCAATCTTTCGTTGATATATTGTCCCGTTACATTTTTGAATTTTTCAGCACCTTTTTTATTAAAAGTAAGTGCAATGTAGGGTCCTTTATCCTTTTGAGTATAGCCTTGACCGATTTTTGTTTGTGCTTCTTCCAAATATTTCCCAGTCATTTTGGCATCTTTATGAAGTACGAAAATATCACGAGATGCATAAAGGTCATCTTTGTTTTCTTTGCCAATTGCAATTTGTAAACCAGTTGGAACTGCTTTTTTGAAATTTTCGTTTTTCAAAAGTTTTCTCAAAATTTCTAAATTTTCATAATCAATTTTGAGTGGTGCATCATCTTTATCAGTTATCAAATTCATGAAAACATTAAAATTTTCTTCTGCATCTTCTTCCTCTTCAGCATCAAAAACATCTGTCGGTTCAGTTGATGCATCAGCGAATTTTTCTAATTGTGGAAATTCTGCCAAATTCTCCTGCAAATATGTGTTCATGGCTTCGACAACATTTTTAGTTTCTTCACCATTTGCCACCAGTTTAAATTCTAACATTGCCGTTCTACCAATCAAATCTTTGGCTCTACTTGGGTCTTTTAAGCCCGGCAATTGAATAAGAATTCGGTTTGAATTACTAACTCTTTGCAATTCTGGTTCTGCTACCCCAAATTGGTCAATACGATTACGAATAATCTGAAGCGCTGTTTTAACTGCCTCTTCCTCTTCTTTTTTGGTAAGTTGCAATTTTGAATAGTCAACTTCCAATTGAATCTGTGAACCACCTTGCAGATCTAAGCCCAATTTCAACCGTTTCTCTGTCCAAAATGTCGGTAAGTTTGGAACTACGAGCGGTAAGAAAAAGTAAGCTGTAACCAACAATACGGCTAAAATAATCATGCCGCGAATTTTGCTTTTTCTCATTTTATCTCCTTGATTTTCATTCTTTATTTAGAGCTGTTCAAAAAGTATTTTGCTGTTTCTCGCGTCAAGAACTTTGTAATGGACTTTTAAATCCTACGCTTTTGTCATTAGTTTGACCAGCTATTTTGATTTCGCCAAATTGTGTTTCAAATTTCTCAATATTCTTCTCTAAAATTTTGTAAAGTTGTTTGGCATGTTGCGGTGTGGTAAGAACACGACTGTAAATTTTAGCACTTGGAACACCTGGTAAAATTCGTCCAAAATCTATCACAAATTCGGATGCCGAATTGGAAATCATAAACATATTCGCATAAACTCCCTCTCCCACTTTTTCATCAATTTTCACATTTAATTTTTGTTTTTTTGCATCCATTATCTCTCCTTTTTGATTAATTTATTTCGTAATGCTTCATCAACACATTTAGGCACATATTTTAATGTATCACCACCCAAACCAACTACTTCCCGAATCATCGTGGAGCTGATGTATAAGTATTTTGATTTCGGCACAAAAAATACCGTTTCAATTTCATCACAAAGATTTTTGTTCATCAACGCGAGTGAAAGTTCATACTCAAAATCAGAAACAG
>CAZWYK010000133.1:0-3234 GCA_964638205.1 uncultured Candidatus Cloacimonadota bacterium
CCGTCTTCTGCAACCCGGACATCCCTAACCCAGATAAACCACAATTGGTCCCTGAGAACACCAAGACGCGTTGCCAAGACAAGAAAGACAACGATGGTGACGGTTTTGTGGATTGTAAGGACCAAGACTGTAAACTATTCGCATTTTGCATGCCCGATAGCGGTGTGCCTGACAAGTCCATTCCAGATGCTCCGATGTCAGACATGCCAGGGACCGTTCCAGAGAATACCAAGGCACGATGCCAAGATAAGAAAGATAACGATGGTGACGGCTTTGTGGATTGCAAGGATCAGGATTGTCAGCTTTTTGTGTTCTGCGTACCTGACATTGGTATTCCAGACAAGATGCAGCCAGACAAGCAACCTCTTGACCTTCCGAAGCCGGACCTTCCCGTTAAGAATCCATGTGGCGGTTACGTAGTGCTGTCGCCTGTGCTAGGTACGCCATGCGGAACTTGTGGAGTTCTGGTCTGCAACGGGTTGAATGCAACAAAGTGCTCCCAAGCTCCGGAAATGGTCCCAATCGGGAAATCCTGTATTGACGCTTATGAGGGAAGTGCGTGGTCAAATCCAGGGTGCAAAGGTATTCAGTATGGTGTAGGCAAAAATGACTATCCTAGCGGTTTCTCATATGTTGTAGAAAGTAAAGGAATATCTGGAAAGAACTACAAACCTCAAACCACGCCTGTATATGCGTGTTCAAAGAAGGGAGTTCTTCCTTCAGCAAGTCTCTCATACTACCAGGCGAAGCGGGCCTGTGAAAACGCAGGCAAACGTATATGCACCGATGCAGAAATTGTAGCAGCTTGCAAAGGACCCAAGAACCAGAACTACCCATACGGGAACTCTTATCAGTCTGGCACATGCAACGACATGGCGGCATCGTATAAAAAGCCGTTGCAAACGGCGCAGCTATCAAAATGTGTGGGAGGCTATCCAGGTATTTATGACATCTCTGGCAATGTCTACGAGACGGCGATGGGCACAGCTGGTGCGGCAAGTTGTAAATGGAGAGGCGGGAGTTACAATCATATTTCCAACTATTCAAGTTGCTCAGGAGCTACGTTTGGTTGTACGCCTTGGAAGGCGTCACCTGCCGTTGGTTTCAGATGTTGTCGCGATAGCACTGGTTCCGCTAACACCGATGGAGCAATGACATTCGATCAGCATGTGCCTCAAAAGGACGCATCTATTCCGATAAAGGATTCATTTGCTCCAGTTCAGGATACCATCAAACCGGATACTTTAAGCCCTTGTGGTTCAATCACTTCATTCGGTGTATGTGTTGGCACCTATGCAAAGTATTGTGATGTTTCTAGCAAACCGGCAAAAGTCATCAGCTATGACTGCTCAAAAGTAAATGCTAATTGCGGAATACTCAATAGTAACACAGGAGTTGGGTGCATACAAAAGAACCCCTGTGGAAAAGAAACATCTAAAGGTAGATGTGACGGCAATACGCTAGTATATTGTGCTGTTGATCATAGTGCATCAAAAGTAGTTAAGATCCCATGCGGAACCTATAAGTGTAATCCTACTGGCGCAAGCAATGGTGGTGCAGCATGCGTTTCGTCATGTACACCATATTCTACTTGGTGCATTGGAACAACATATAAAGCGACTTGCTCTGGGACAGGAGCAATCTCCTATATAGATTGTGTAAGCAAGAATGGCTATTGTCAGCAAGGTGGCTCCGGAGCATCGTGCGTTCCTTTCTCGATAAGCAGCAAGATTCTATATGGCAAAGTCACATTCTCCTCTCGGTCACCTACTGCAACAGGTTACAGTAGCGTCGTCTACTACCCGGCCAGAAACATTCTTGTTGGAATTAGGAAAATTGGAGCAAAGACTTGGGACGTCTTGGCTTACACAAACGACAAAGGGGAATACAAGATAACGTTACCAAAGACAACAGCGAACACTTTCTATGTTGATGTGATGCCATGGAGAGTGGCGTCCGATGGGAGTATATTACAGGTCCTCAGCAGCACGGGAAGTTTGTATTTAGGGTATAAATCACATACCATGTCTGGAAGTATAGACAAATGTGATATTCAAATCGACGAACCACTTGGTACCGCATTTTCTGTTTATGACGACTCTTGGGCTTCGTTGTCGACGGCAGTGAAATATAGTGGAAACGCAAACCGTTCCATGAATGTCTACTGGGAAAAGAATGTCGATTGGAAATGTGGCTCATGTTTCTATAGTACAGATCCATATAAGCCGTTGGATAGCGCTATTAGACTGTCTGGTGGAGCAACACATCAATCTCACTACGACACCTCGGTGATCGCTCATGAAATCGGACACTACGTTGTGTATCTTTACTCGAAAGACGACTCATTTGGCGGACCACATTACATTGGCAAACCAATTTCACCGCCTTTTGCGTGGAGCGAAGGAATTGCCACAGCATTTGCGGCATCGTGGCAAGGGTCTCCTTTCTTCATTGATGGCAATTCTAGTGGATGGTGGTGGGTGAATCTTTCGAAAGCCACGTATAGTCATGGTTCACTTACGCCGCCTTCTTTATCGAGTGGAATCTATCAGTACCTAGATGAAATGGTAGTTGCTTCAATGATATGGTCAACTACAGAGTCTAATAGTTCAGTAACTGGATCTTTGAACATCGGTTTTAAGAAGACTTGGGACGTCGCCACAACATATCTTGTGAAGAAAGACCGTGGCTGGTGGGGAGTAGACTTCGTGGATTTTGTTGACGGGCTCTTGTGTAAGGGGTACATAACAGTAGGACAAGCCGCTGTCCTTTACAATGGCTCATATAAGTTTCCATACGATTTTTTGGGGCCGAAGAGTTGCCCATAAGGAGATAGAATGAATTCAGCCAGCCAGAGATACGTTCTGAGCGTCTTTCTCTTGTTAGTGGTCCTTATGGTTAGTTGCGGAAGCGAGAAAAAGAAAGATGCGTCATCTGAACCGACGGCTACAGCGACGTCAAAAGCGTTGAGGAATTGGCGATTGGATCCGAAAGCGAGATCAGGTAAGAACAGGCAGCCAATTATTGCCTGGTTCGGCAAAATACCCCAACCCTCGATTGGGCAAACTATTGAGGTTAAATTACATGTTAGGCCATTAATCTCGGCTCCAAAAATGACGGCAAGAGTCATTCTACCGAATGGAGTGGAGATCGGTGACGGCGTGAAGAAACATCTTTTCCAAAATGTCATCAAGAATCACACCTACACAACTACATTGAAGATCAAGGTGACCC
>CAZWYK010000134.1:0-3142 GCA_964638205.1 uncultured Candidatus Cloacimonadota bacterium
GAAATAGTTTTGACGACTGCTGGTTACCAGTACGTTCCAGCTGCTTTTGCACTTGAAGGTGGAGCACCAACAGATGTGTTCTTCAGTGCTTTCACAGCTGAATTTGATGGTGAATTTGTAACAGTTAACTTGACTGTTGCTTCAGAATCAAATATGAGCCACTACAATCTTATTCGTTCAGACGTTCTTATCTCAACACAGGACGCTACGAATATTACATCTGAACATGTTTATACATTTACAGATGAAGAAGTTGAAGTTGGCACATATGAGTATTGGATAGAAGCAGTTCACAGTGATGGTGAAATTACTGAAACTGAAATTTTATCTATCGAAATCACAGAAGATCCAACTTCAGAAACAACACTTTGGAGTTTCAAAGGTGTAAACAACAACGCAACAGCGAACCCAACAATTATGTTTAATATTGGTAATGAAGCTGATGCAAACATTACAATTTACAATGTTAAAGGTGAAGTTGTAAAAACTGCTGATTTGAGCGGTGACTATGAAGTTACAGACTTGAGTTCAGGTGTTTACCTTTTCAAACTTTCATCAGAAATGATGACAGGTAAGAACTTAGGTAAATTTGTAATCGTTAAGTAATTTATAATTCGTTAGAAATGAGAAAACCACCTCGTTCGAGGTGGTTTTTTTGTGGTAAAAAATTATGATTAATCTAGTAATCCAGTATCAAAATCTTCACCCAAATATTTTTTCCATTTTGGGTTGGTAATTTCAAAATCATCACCATCAGCATAAATCATTGTAAAATTACCATTCATCATAAAATCAATAAAAATATAGGTTAAAAAATGTTCATTGCGATATTTCCAAATCTCGAAATCTTTTTGTGTGTATTTGGTATAAAGCCCAGTATCCATTTTGATTACATCATCCGGCGTGCCGTATTTTATGAAAATGCGACCACGGTCAGTTTTCCAACCTTTTTTATGTGATGAAAATTTTAGATTTGCATCTGCAATTCTTAATTTAATTTTTTCGAGAAATTCGTTGTTTTTAGTAGTGGGGTCAAGATCTAGATTATGCCAAAAACGCTGGATAAAATGACTTTTTCCATCATTCGTAAGAGTATTCCATACTTTTCTGTTAGATGACTTCGTAAAATACGAAATCAATAAAAATTCATCTGTAAAAGATGTGAATGTACGGACAATTTGTTCTTTTTTCTTTTTCAAACTGAAATAATCTTCTCTGAGTCCATAGTTTTCGCCATCAAACAGAGAAATAAATATTTGATAGTATCCTTCTGTAAATTCACTTATATCAATTCTTTCAATTTGTTCTTTTTGAGTGATTTTAGTAAAAGTTTCATAAACGATAATGTTATTTTTTTTGATGGTTATTTTTTTTTCTGCACTTGGTGAATATGTTTCAAAATAGAGGTAAAAAAAATCGTGATTAATATCAAAAATATGATTTGAGTTAACTTTAAAATTATTTTTGTTTCTATCGAAAACGCTATTTTTAGTTGCATCCGTGATGTTTGTGCAGAACTCCAGATCACTTAAAATAGAATTTTGTGGGAGCAATTTGAATTTGTGAATCCATTCGCTTTGTTTTTCTGAGTTTAAATCGTAAAAAATTATTTTAAAATTAAAATCAGATTTTGATAAAGTCAAACTTAATTTGTCAGAAAATGCTTTTTCAGTTTGCTCTAATTGTTGGGTTTTCGAAATAATTTTGTTGGTAAATTCATCAGTATAAATGAGCGAGTCGTTTTTCGTGATGGAAAATTCTATTCCAAGTTTTGCTACAAATCCTTCTTCTTCTTTTATGAAAAGTAGTTCAGTGTATTTGCATTGATAATTTATCTCTAAAATAGTGTTACCATTTTTGTCTAAAAAACGGTTTTCATCAACGAAAACATTCAATGCATTTGCTAATATATTGATGCAAAAAAGCAAAGAGAGGAAAAGTATTTTTTTCATATTATCCTCTATTTGTGATACTGATTTTATGTTTAAAACTTTTTTTTGTTTTCAAAAAATCGATGATTTCGGTAGTCGGAAAAATCTTAATTGTACGCGGGTGTAAGTTTATTTTTTTGAAATTTTCTGATTCGATGGTGAGATGGATAGAAAATTTTCCATGATTTTTTTTCAAAAGTGCGACAAGCTCATTGCCGAACTGAATATCAAAATCAGCTTCGTCTAATTTAATGTAATATTCACCAGAAAGCCTTTTTGCGATATCGATAAGTGGCATAATATTTTGTGGTATAATGCTCAAAATATTGTTATTATCATTTGAATAAGTGGATTTTTGTCCGACAATAAAAAGCTCATCATTTTCGGCAAGGTTATGAAAATAATGATCAAAGTCTTTTCCGAAAAGAGGGACTTCGAATTTTCCATCCAAATCTTCGAAAGTGATGATAGCAAAGGTGTTTCCACGCTTATTTGTTTTTTTGGAAATACCAGAAACTACTCCTGCAATGTTGATATTTGTCGGGATTTTATCGGGTGTGTATTCAGCGCGTTCAGTGCTTACATTGACGAATAAATCTAAAATATTTTTATATTTATTCAGCGGATGTCCCGACCAATAAAATCCGAGGATATTTTTTTCTTCTTTCAATTTTTGGTTGAGCGACCATTCGTGTAAATCAGGTAATGTTGGCTGGAAATTTTCTTCTGGTTCGTTTTCGCTAAAAGTATCAAATAACATGATTTGCCCTCGTTTTTTCTCTGTTTGAACACCAGACGCAAAGTCAAGAGCTGGTTCGATAGCGGCAAATTTTTGGGCTCGGTTGCCTTCTAAATCATCCATTGCACCTGAACAAATTAAACTTTCGGCAACAGATTTATTGACTGCCATTGCATCTGCGCGTGAGCAAAATTCAAAAAAATTCTCGTATTTTCCATTTTTTTTTCTGTCTGCAATCATTGCTTTTATGGCTGCCGATCCAACATTTTTTATTGCTTTCAAACCGAACAAAATATTATTTTCATGAACCATGAATTCGCTTTCGCTACGATTGACATTTGGTGGCAAAACCTCAATGCCCATTGCGTTACATTCATTTATGAAGTATGGAATTTTTTCTGGCTTATCTTCGAGAGAGAGTAGTGCTGCCATAAATTCAACTGGGAAATGTGTTTTTAAATAGGCAGTTTGG
>CAZWYK010000135.1:0-3141 GCA_964638205.1 uncultured Candidatus Cloacimonadota bacterium
ATTTGATTTCGGAATATGTAATTCCAGCAATTGAACGTGAAAAAACACCAGTATATTTTATTGTTTTAGATTGTATGCGATTGGATCAATACTACACAATTGAACCTTTTCTAAAAGAATTATTTGAGGTGGAGATGGATTTATATTACTCCATTTTACCGACTGCTACTCCATATTCGCGAAACGCGATTTTTAGTGGTTTGATGCCAAATGATATTGCCAAAAATTTCCCAAAATATTGGATAAATTCTGCAGATTTAGATACTAGTCGTAATCGCAATGAACATCAGCTTTTAGATGAACACTTGAAAGATTTAGGACACGAAATAAGCGAAAGTAAGTATGTGAAAATTTTCAATACAGAAGAGGGCGATTACACTTTGCGTAAAATAGAATCTTGGAAAAATGAAAAGTTAATTGTATTAGTGTATAATTTCTTAGACTTACTCGCACACCATCGTTCCCAAAATCAGGTTTTGAAAGAAGCAATTCCTGATGAAGAAGCACTCCGTCATTTTACAAAACATTGGTTTACACATTCCACATTTTACGAAACTTTGAAAAAAATTAAAGAACAAAATGCGACTGTTATCATTACCACTGATCATGGGTCAATCCGTGTGAATAGAGCAAGTCAGCTAATTGGAAATAAAGAAACGACTTCATCTGTCCGCTACAAACAAGGCAAAAATTTAAAGATGTTAGATAAACATTCATTTTATTTGGAAAATCCAGAAGAGTATGGACTTCCCAAACAAAGTATTATAGAGAATTATGTGCTCGCAAAAGAAGACTATTATTTTGTTTATCCAAACGCATTTCATAAATATATGAAACAATATGTTGGTACATTTCAGCACGGTGGAATCTCAATGGAAGAGATGATTTTACCGATTTCAATTTGCAGACCCAAAAAATGAAAAAAATAACCAAATTATTTTCTGAAAAAGATACTGAAAAACTTGCAAGGAAACTAGCGTTACAATTAGAGAATGGCGATGTTATTGCACTTTATGGCGAATTGGGTACAGGTAAAACCTTTTTTACTCAAAAATTATGTTCATTTCTCAAAGTAACAGAAAATGTTTCTAGTCCAAGTTATGTTTTGATGAACGAATATTCAGGAATTATACCCATAGCTCATCTTGATTTATACCGGCTAAACTCGGAAGATGAAGTTTTGGAATTAGGCTTGTATGATGTAATAGAATCTGGCTTAACAATTATCGAATGGCCAAAATTGGCTGAAAATTTACTGCCGAAAGATGTGATTAGGATTTATATTAGTTATAAAAATAAGCACCGTGAAGCAATAATCAAGACAGAAAAGGAAATTTTACTTTGATAAAAGGTGGAAAATAATAAACGCTAGAAGTGCGAGAATAATTACATTTCCCCACATAATTCTGTTTTTTAGCTCTTCAATTTGATGGCGATTATTGGCGATTTTGTCTTCTAGGCGAATGATTAAGTGTTCTAAATTAGAGAATTTTTGATTAACTTTATCTATTTTGCTAACCTTTCGTATATTTTCGAAATCCTTGATGAAATGCTTGAAAATATCAAACATCATTTTGACTAAATTAGAAAGGACTGAATTGTCTTTTTTCGTTTTGTTTCGTTTACTCATTTTAACTCCTCTTTTCTCATAACTTAAAAAACAAGAACAGAAACTGAATTTGTGAAAAGCGTGTCAATATTTTTTTTCTGATAATGGAAAAAGGGCAAATATACATTGACAAATAAATGATATTTTGATTTTTAGATAGTTCCTGAAGTGTGTATTTTAAATGGAAGAATTCATAATATGTAGATTGCAAAAAAAAGGAGGTGTGATGTTCAAGATTGGGGTAGTGTTAGTTTTGTTGGTTTTAATGTCATCTTGCGTATTGACTCCACCATTTGGTAAACTTATAGGTACGATTCATCTTGAAAATCAAACAGATTATTCTGGTATAATTGTAGCTATTTATGATTTGGCAGAGCTAAACTCAGAAATAGTTTCTATTAACCAACAATATCCTCAAACTGGAATTCAAATTAATCAGCATACGGAATTTGACCACCGTCTTCAATCTCCACTTTATCAAACAACAACCAATTCTTCTGGTAATTTTACTTTTGAAAATGTTCCTGTTGGAGAATATAATATTGTCGCGATTAAAGATGATTTTGGTTTTAGATACATTACTGAATTTTCAATTAATGATGGTGATAATCATTTGTATTCAATTGAACTTTATGAAGAGATACAAATCTATAATGGTGAAATAATTGAAGATATAGAAATTTTTCCTTATCATCATTTGGTTTTAGGTATAGATACAAGTGCATGGCCTTCCGTTAATTTTGTGATTCACCCTAATGCTGTCATACGCATTGCACCGAATAGTTCATTATCTATTTATGGTTCGTTAAAAATGCAAGGTAAACAAGACAGCATGTTTTGGATAACAACAAATGATGGCTTTTCTGAAGAGATGATTCATTATGATAATTTGAGTAGATATGGTCAGGTAATATTATATTCACAAAATATTGAAAATAATACAATCGATTGGGGTAAGCTTGATTGGGCAAACACTGGATTTTTTAGTTATGAAGGGGAGAGCTTAGCTAAAATTGAAAATGTAATTATGGATAATGTTAGACAGGGTACTATAATAAATGGTGGTTTTGATGGCTTGATATCATTTGAATTTACCAATAATATTATTGAGTTATCTTCGGAAAATCTGTATAATGGTTTTAATAGTGAAAATGTGGCGGAAATTATTTGCAAAAACAACATTATTATTAATGGCCGTAAAGGTTTGCAATTGAAAGAATCTGGCGTGGTCCAAATTTACAATAATTATTTTTCTAAATCTGACATTGCTTTGGAAATATCTCACATGAATAGTGATACTCCACAAAGTATGAGCTGTGAAATTTCACATAATGAAATCCATAATAATGGAAAAGGTATATCATTTGATGATTTTGAGTTTGGTATGATTTATGCAAATATTGAGTATAATGACATTTTTTCCGATGTGTGTATCTACATTCATAAGCCTTATACTCATGTATTTTTTGAAATTCATAAAAATAATTTACATTATAATGATAATCAAGCAAACTATTCTATTTATGCTGCTT
>CAZWYK010000136.1:0-3139 GCA_964638205.1 uncultured Candidatus Cloacimonadota bacterium
CAAGTTGCGTTAGCGTTGTTACCGGCGCTTTTTGTAGGAATTTTGTTTTTTGGAATACAGTCACTTTTACTGACACTTTATTCGGTTGTAGCAGCGGTTACGACGGAAGGGATTATTCAAAAAATGAGAAAAATTCCAATCACAGTAAGTGATGGAAGTGCAGTGGTAACTGGTATTTTGGTGGCTTTCAACATAAATGTTGCAGCACCGTGGTGGTTGCCAGTAATTGGCTCTGTTTTTGCGATTGCGATTGGTAAACAGATTTTCGGTGGTTTGGGCTTCAATATTTTCAATCCTGCCCTTTTAGGAAGAGCGTTCTTAGTAGCATCTTGGCCAACTTTAATGACGGCTGGTTGGACAAAAACGCAGCCACTTTGGAATACATTTCAAAGTTCTATCAACGGCTTACAAAACATCTCATCGAAGGTTCCAGATGCAATTACCACAGCTACACCGCTCGGAGTGGCGAAAGCCCTTCGAGACACAACGCTAGTTTCATCTGAAGTTGCAAATTCGATGATGAATGATTTAACGAGTTCCAAAACAATTTTCGAATTATTTTTGGGAAATATTGGTGGTGTGATTGGTGAAGTTAGTGCGGCGGCGCTCCTTTTGGGTGCGGCTTATCTTGTTTGGAAACACATCATTGAATGGCGTATTCCAGTTAGTTTTATTGGTACAGTTGCAGTTCTTACTTTTGCATTCGGTGGAATAAATGGCATTTTTTCTGCATCGATAATGTTGCCGATTTTCCATATATTCTCAGGAGGGCTCATTTTGGGAGCATTTTTTATGGCAACCGATATGGTTACATCGCCTGTTACGAAAAAAGGAAGAATTTATTTTGGCATTGGTTGCGGTGTGATAACCGTAGTAATTCGTCTTGTGGGTGGTTACCCCGAAGGTGTTTCGTATTCAATTTTATTGATGAACATTATTGTACCACTGCTCGATAAATACACAGTTCCTAAAAGTTTTGGCGAGGTAAAAAAATGAAATATTACATAAAATTAGGCTTAATTTTATTTGTTATTACTGCGATTGCAAGTGGTATTTTGGCTTTTTTGAATGGTAAGACTCAACCGACTATTGAAGAAAATCAAATAAAAGCCCAGATTAATGCTCGTTTAGATGTTCTTTCTGCGGCTGGTTTTTTTGTAGAAGATTCCATTAAAATTGCCAAAAAACAAGATAGTAATCCTTTGAAAATCCAAAAAAAAGTCAGTGAAAATTGGTTCAAATATTTTCGTGGATTTGATGCTGATTCATTATTAATTGGTTATACTTTTGTTGCTTCACTTTATGGATATAGTAGCGAAGTGCAAACAATGGTGGGTGTTGACACAAATTTGGTGGTAAATAAGATAAAAATCATTTCACAAGCCGAAACACCTGGTTTGGGCGCAAATTGTATGAAAGAAGATTTTCAAAAACAATTTGACGGAAAAGCGGAAATGCAACTTGCGGTTGATAAAGATGGCGGCGAAATTGAGAGTATTACCGGTGCAACCATTACGACGAGAACAATTGCAAATTCCATAAAAAATGGATTAAATCATCTGTCCAAATCTGTGGAAATTGAGGAGGTTGACTAATGTTGAAAGAATTTACAAAAGGTTTTATCAAAGAGAATCCTGTTTTCGTGATGGCACTTGGTCTTTGCCCTACTCTTGCGGTTACTTCATCTGTTGTAAACGCAATTGGAATGGGTTTGGCAGCGACATTCGTTTTGGTTTTTTCCAATATTATTATCTCGCTCATCAAAGATTTTATTCCAACAAAAATTAGAATTCCAGCGTACATTGTGGTAATTGCATCTTTTGTTACAATCGTCGATATGGTCATGCACGCTTATTTACCAGCAATTCACAAAAGTTTGGGATTGTTCATTCCTCTGATTGTGGTAAACTGCATTATTTTAGGGCGTGCGGAAGCATTTGCAAGCAAGAATAATGTTTTGAGGTCTATCCTCGATGGCTTTGGAATGGGTTTTGGGTTTACGCTTGCATTGGTTGTAATTGGTGGAATTCGTGAAGTTTTGGGAGCTGGTCAGTTTCTTGGAATGAATGTGATGTGGGCTTCTTATAAACCAATGTTAGTAGCGATTTTAGCGCCCGGTGCGTTTATTGTGATGGGTCTTTTGATGGGATTAATGAATCTCAAAAAGAAGAAATAGGAGAAGGAAATGAATTATTTTACACAAATATTTGCGTTAGCAATAGCTGCGATATTCGTTCAAAACTTTGTCTTGATGAAGTTTTTGGGACTTTGCCCCTACATTGGTGTTTCCAAAAAATTAGATTCTGCACTGGGCATGGGAATGGCAGTGATTTTTGTGATGACGATGGCATCTGTTTTCACCTGGCTCATTCAAACTTATCTGCTCATTCCGTTTAAATTGGAATATTTGCAAACGATTGCATTCATTCTCACAATTGCCTCCTTAGTGCAACTGGTAGAGATGATTATCCAAAAAACCGCGCCTGCTCTGTATAAATCGCTCGGCGTATTTTTACCACTGATTACTACAAATTGTGCGGTTTTGGGTGTGGCTATTTTGAATGTTCAGTCAGAATATAATTTTATTGGAGCTATTTTGAACGGTCTTTTTGCTGGAGTTGGCTTTACACTTGTTTTAGTAATGATGGCAGGTGTTCGTGAAAGATTAGATAAAGCGGAAGTTCCACCCGCAATGAAGGGGATGCCCATCGCAATGATAATTGCCGGTGGAATGGCACTCGCATTTCTTGGTTTTGCTGGGTTGAAATTTTAGGAGGAAATATGTTGATATATTCGATAATAGTTTTGGGTTTACTGGGTCTTCTTTATGGACTCGGTTTGGCATTTGCATCCAAAAAATTTCATGTTCATGTGGACCCTAAAATAGAACAAATTAATGAAGCTTTGCCAAGTGCAAATTGTGGCGCTTGTGCATTTCCAGGCTGCGCTGCGTATGCGGAAGCAATTGTTGTGAAGGGTGTTGATTTGAATTTATGTGCACCGGGTGGAGACGAAGCTGTTCGCGAAATTGCGGAAATTATGGGGAAAGAAGCAACTACTTCTGATAGAAAAATAGCGATAATTCACTGCCAAAGCGGTGGGAAAGATAACACATTCTATCGCTACGATTACCAAGGAA
>CAZWYK010000137.1:0-3073 GCA_964638205.1 uncultured Candidatus Cloacimonadota bacterium
GAACATTGCTTCAATTTCTGCATTTTGATAAATTTCGTGTTCAAACCTATCGCAAGCAAATAGTATTAAAATCAAGCTAATTAAAATTAGGAATTTATTCATTTTAAAAACCTTCTATTTTTTAGGAACTAGCGTAATATATGTTGGTAGACCAAGAACTTCAAAATGTTTTAATATCTCTTTTGTTGGAGATATTTTGAGGTTCTCTGCTTTATACTTAACCAAGATATAATCATCAAACTCATTGATAACTTGTTCATCTTTAAATGTTGAAGCATCCATTGCCAGACAGTTTTTACACCATGTTGCCCAGAAGTCTATAAATACTGGTTTGCCTGTTTTCTTTGCTTCTATTAAACCTTCGATTATCGAATGCTTCCAAGGTAGTTCAGAGGTCTCGTGAGTATAATCAGCAACATCTACAGGCATATTGCTTTTGAAAATTTTAACGCCAGTATAGATGTAGAAAATTGCAATTATAAGAATCACAACACCAAAAATAATTTTTACCCATTTCATCCAATTACCAGGTTTTGGAAGGAATGAAAGTCCTGCTCCGGCAAAAGGCCATGGGATTGCCATTCCTACACCTAAAAGGAATGGAAGTAATAACCCGGCAGGATTCCCAGCTGTATATAATGAAGTTGAATAGATGATAACAGAGATCAGAACAGGAGCAACACATGCACCAGCTAAAACAGCAGCTATAACTCCAAGAATAAATACAGTTATGAATTTACCCTTGCTTTTACCACCAACTTTATTGCTTTGAAATTTCGAAAAATCAATTGGAATAATATCGAACATTGCTAAAGATAGAACAATGAAAACAGCAGCGATAATAAGATTAAACCAAGGAGATGAATTTATGGTTCCAAATTGAGAACCGGTTAGAACCACCACCACACCCAACACTCCATAAGCTAATGCCATTCCTAAGCCATAAATACCACCAATAAGAAATCCCTTACCTTTAGACTCTGATTGTGTTCCTGCGCCTAAAACTGCAATTGTTATTGGCATCATCGGAAGAACGCAAGGTGTTAAGTTGAGTGCAATACCTCCAATTAATATTAAAATAACAATCAGCCAAATACTCATATCAGCAAATTTATTTGTATTAAATGAACCAGTTTCTTTTGAGTTTGCTAAGAAGGTAGAAAAATCTGCACTATTTTGGTATCCTGCTTCCTTGCCGGAAATCTCAAAATCTTTAAGCATCACCAAAAGTTCTTCGATACTGTCAGATCCTTTAACTTCAGTGCTTGAATCTTCAATTTCTTCTGATTTTACAATATTATCACCTGAAGCCAAAGATAAGCTTATTTCCACTTCTTCTGGAAACATGCAGGTACCAGATTCTAAACACATTTGGTAACTAGCATAGATTTTGATGTTGTCTATTTTCGCGTTTTTTAAAACAGAAAATTTCTTTATCAAGGTTACTTCATGACTGTATTGTACCAAACCATCCGCCGATTTATGACCTTCTGGATAGATTGTTTCTTCAAAAACTATTTCATTGGTTTCGTCGGTTTCCACATAAAAAAAATCTTTTTGTAGATTGATGTGCATTTTTTTTGGAATAGAAAATGTTACCTCGATTTGCGAACCGTTGATAGTTGCTGAAACTACTTCATTTGTGTTTTGAGCAAAAAGGAAAATGCTCATCAATAACATTACTAAAAAACTAATTTTTTTTAAATTCATATTATCCTCCAAAATTTCATTATTATAGGAATGCAATTTCCATTCCAAAGTTCATAATATCTTAAACTTATTTTTTTTGAAACAGCATTCTGTCTATAAAAAAATAAAATTATTTTTTTAATGTCAAAAAGAAAAAAGCCCCGAAATATTTCGGGGCTTCTGATTCAAGAAGAGTCTCTTTATTTCAAAAGAATCATTTTCTTTGTTGAAGTATATCTACCATTAGATTTCATTTTGTAAAGATAAACTCCAGAAGCTTGCTTGCTTGCATCCCATTCAATTGAAGTGCTATTTGCATTCAAAGTAAATGTTTCCACAAGTTGTCCTTTCAAGTTGAAAATTTCAAGCGATGCGTCTGCATTATCTTTAATGGAGAAATTGATAGTAGTTGAACCACTAAATGGATTTGGATAGTTGCCCATCAATGTAGCATTATTGAAGATTATTTCTTCATTTACACTAACTGGCTGAAGCATAATATCTTCCATAACTTGGAAACCAGCTGTTGTGAGAACGATTTCTGCCACACCTACATCGCCTGTTGTAACTTCAGTAACTACGATGTGAAGAGTTTCACCTGCGTTCCACAGTGTTTCAAAACTACTACATTGAACCACTAGCATTCCTGGTACGGCAAGAGGTTCACCATAACCACAACCAACTGTAGTTTCGGTAAGAACTTCTTCTGGTCTTTCCAGAATCCACGCATTGAATGTGATGTCAGCTGGGTGATTTCCAGCTTCCACAGTAAATGTAACTGGAATTGTAACATCATCGCCACCGTTACTCGTAATCGTGATTTCTGCATGATAGTCACCGTCTTCCAGATCAGCATCGTTGAAAGCTAATGTGATTTCATCAGTTTCAGCGAAAGCCAAATCACCAAAAGCAGGCTCGATTGTTAACCATTCTTCGTCTCTTCCGTCATAGCACACAACATAAGCATAGACTGGATGTGGCGTTCTATTCTCGAAAACTGGATCTACATATTCGGAAGTAATAACATAAGAGAGAACAGATTCTGCTGCGCCAACGTTTGAAATTTCGAATGTTTGAGCACCAGGGCCAGCTTGTGTAATTTCAGCAACACTTACATCAATAATTGGATCTTCACTTCCGCCACCAGCAGCTTCAATTTCAACATTAACTATAGCCCAGCCCCCAGCCCAAGTTCCAGAATCAACAGAATGGAAAAGAAGTTGAACATCAGAAACACCAGCATAATCGCCAAGTGCAATTTCTACATTTGTCCAATTTGTATTTGCATCAAGTGTGAGGAGTTCAGTCCAAGCACCACCATTTTCACGAATTTTCACATGAGCAATTTGAGAGTATGCGGCTGTGTAATAGCTATCGAAAGAAA
>CAZWYK010000138.1:0-3072 GCA_964638205.1 uncultured Candidatus Cloacimonadota bacterium
TGCGATATTCTGTTTAATCGGGGGTGTCATTTTCTTTTTAATTGACATCACACTCGCTTTGAAAGCACTCAAATATCAAATTAAAAAATATCGATAGTTAAGTTTTTAGTTTCTTTTTTTCGGCAGCAGGAAAAAGAATATTATTCAAAATAAGGCGATAACCCGGTGAGTTTTTATGTAAATCAAGAACTGTCTCTGGGTCGCCTATTCTGTGTTGATAATCTTCTGGATCGTGACCACCATAGAAAGTAAATGTACCCTTTCCAAAGTTACCGTGCAGATATTTCACTTCGTTCATTTGTGGCACTTCTGCTAAAATTATCACATTTTTCTTTACACATTTTTTTTGAAACGAAGTGGTTTGCCCCAAAAAACCGTTGATTATGTTTGTGTGACACTGTGTCAACATTGTCGGCACCGGATCGTACTTTGCGGAAAAATCGAACAATTGAAAATAATCAGCTTCAGCACCGCGTAATTCGGCATAATCGCTCGCGTCTATCGTAGAAAATTCATACTGGTATGGATTGGTAAATATTTCAAAATCGGTAAAGGCAAAAGTGCGTGAAAAATCTAATTTTTGTTGAAAATTAGCGGTAAAATCATCTCCATCAAAAACAGAATGACAAATATCCACATTTTTGGAAGAAAGAGCAATATCAAAAGTGTCCGTTGCGGCACACATTGCGAATAAAAAACCACCATTTTTCACATAATCCCGAATTTTTTCAGCGATAGCATGCTTCAATTTCCAAACTTTTCCAAAACCAAAATCTGAGGCCATTTTTTCACTAATTTCCACCTCTTCTTTGTACCAATCTTTATTGCGAAAACTACCGAAAAATTTACCGTATTGCCCCGTAAAATCTTCGTGATGAAGATGTAACCAATCGTATTCTTCTAATTTGCCAGAAAGCACATTTTCGTCCCAAACTGTGTCATATTCAATTTGTGCAAAAGTTAGTGCCAAAGTTACAGCATCATCCCACGGCTGCGAATTTGGCGGTGTGTAAATAGCAATTTTCGGTTCTTTCTCCAAGTTTATTGCGTTCATATTCTCCGCTTCCATTTCGGCTAAAATCGTTGCTACATTTGAAGCTGAAATCTTTTCGTAGTTTACACCTCGAATATTACAAAGCATCTCCATATCGGTAGAATTAAAAATCAAGAAAGAACCACCACGATAATTAAGAAGCCATTTTACGACATTTTCATTTTTGAGTGCGGCAAACGCAACTCCATATGCTTTCAAATGGTTTGTTTGCGTTTCGTCCATCGGTATGATTATCTCTGCACTTGTTAAAATGCTGATTATTAAAACCAAAATCAAAATTATAATTTTCATTTTTTCTCAAAAAAAGTAGCCCCAAATCGGGGCTACTTTTAGCAGTTTATGTTACTTTAAAAGAATCATTTTTTTGGTTGAAATTGGAATTCCATCAACCATGAGTTTATAGAAATAGATGCCAGATGCTTGATCTTTTGCATTCCAAATTACTTGATTAACGCTTAATTCGTAATTCGTAATTTCTAATTGTTTCACAAGTTGACCTTTAATGTTGAAAATTTCAATCCATGCATTCCCTGTGTTTTCTGCATTGAGAGAAAAATTTATCATCGTTTCACTACTAAATGGATTTGGATAATTTTTGCCAAGATGGTTTACGCCACTCTGAATTTCAGTTTCACCTGACGCAACTGTTTCTGTAGCTATTATCCCTTCGATACAAAAATTAAAATCGTATGCAGTAGACGGAAGTTCTATCCAGCCACTCGTTTTTATGAACATTCCTTTTCCTTCCACACGCGGTCCAGCATCGCAATATGCGGCTGGTGTGCCAACTGGAGCTTCAATGCGATAACCAACAAAATATTCTTCATTCGTATCAATTATAGCAAAATCATCGAATGTTATAGTAAGCCATTCTCCTTCAATGAAATCAAAAACTTCTTTTTCAGAAATGAGAATATCCCCGTGCCAAACCTGAGCGAATAGTTGCCCTGTTTCAGCATCGAATGGAGCAATAAATTTTACCTTTGAAATGGCTTCATCATCGTAAAGTAAGATATCCTCACCAAATAATTTGATACCACAACTCATTGAACCAAGCATTTGAAATTGTCCAGCTGATTCGCCCGCAAAAGTAATATTATGGTTATATGGATAATGCGTTAAATTGAGTGTAATATTTTGATTTCCCGCACTAACAGTATAATCTGTTGAAGCAAAGTAGTTACCACTTAAACTTGCAACCACAAAATAATCGCCTGGCAAAATTCCAACCATTTGGACAGAACCACTCGCATCTGACACACCAGATGTAATCAGTTGTCCATCTTGGTAAACAGCGATACTACAACCTTCCGGACTAATTGGAGCAGAAATTTCTGCAGTTAGATATTCATAACTATCCATAAAAAAGAAAATATTTGTATTATTTTCATCTAGCCAAACGAGTTGATTTGCATATTCAAAACCACCGTTGTCCATTTCTATTATCGCGGTACAATCATACCAACCAGTCACAACCCAATCGAATTGAAACTGACCGTTTACATCAGGAGTACATTCATAATAACGCGGACCATTCAAAGTTATCAATGCTTCTGTCGCATCTGCACCGGCAGTAATTATCTGTCCGCCCGCTGTAAATGGTTCAAAACCACCTTCGATATTAATGACAGCTTGTGTGATTGTATCAAATCCAGAAGGCATTCCGTTTGGAAGTGAATACCAACCGTCAGCACTACCACCCCACCCCATATTGAGGTGATAAGTGTCATCATTTGAATTGTAACCGTCCACAATAATCGCATGACCATAAGGTGAGCCACTTTCAATAATACCGAGAAATACAGGTTGTGCATTTTGCATATTGCTTTTTAAATTGTTATAGAAAGTAGCATTTATATTGTTTACGAAATTTGCAGAATCGAAACCAAATTTACCAAGAAGTGCATCATCTACATCAGCTGTCATTGCACCAGAACCCTCTTCTGAATAAGCCATCTCAACAGAAACACCAGCCGCAAAATTAAGTGCTGCCACATCATCATTCGTCAAAGTTTCCC
>CAZWYK010000139.1:0-3035 GCA_964638205.1 uncultured Candidatus Cloacimonadota bacterium
GATTTTTCGAGTTGCTTTCGTACTGAATTGCACAATATTTTCATCGTAATATTTTCTCACATTTTCGTCACTCATGTCAACTTTATCAGCAACAATAATGTTGTAAGTAGTTGATAACCTTAATTGTCTTTTCACCATCTCCATTTTTGTTAAAAGTGCTTCGTCTTCATCAAATCCAAGTTCAAGTGCTTCCAAATAAAATAAATCTAATTCTATTAAGCTCTCTAAATATTTTTTCAATATTTCGTTATTTTTAATGGCCATTTTTTTATTTTGTGGCAAAAATTCGTAGTACACAATAAGATCTGCGACGGTTTTATGCAACTCAAGATTAGTACTTTCGATAATAATTTGTTCATTATTTGGAATATTCGCAGTTAAATCTTCGATGTTAAAACTTTGTACATTTTCATCAATAATTTTCACATCATATTTTTCCATTAATTCTGCTTTTTTCTGCTGAATAACTTCATTTTGCTTTTGTGGCATCAATTTACTCTCAATCTGTCCGACTGATTCTGCAAAAGTGCGACCCGCAAAAAGTTCTGGATGCTCTTCAAAGAAGGCTTTTTTTTCGGCATCTGTTAAAATTATCTCGCTCGCAAAACTGGCTTTATAGGCATTGTAAAAGACACTTTTAGTTTGGTCATTTAAACGACCGATATAACCCGCATTGTTTTCAATATCATGCTGCCAAGATTCCATGTAAAATAGTGACTCGGTGCAATACATATCAAGCAACTTCTTTTTGCCGTCTTCACTTTCATAGCTGTGGCGATACATCGCTGGAATTGCTTCAAGCTTATCCTCCAAATCTTCAAAAGTAATAACTTTGTCGCCAAATTCGGCTAAAACTGTCTCTTTTGAAATTGCATTCAAAACAGAAAATAACATTAAAAACACCACCATTCCCAGAACCATTTTTTGTAATCTTACCATTTTAAAATCTCCTTTATTCATTAAAACTATCTGAGCGAAGCAAAAAAATAATTGACTACATCAAGTCAAGCAAATAAATGGACTCGTTTTTTTTAAAATAAAAAATGAGGAAAGTATGAAGATTTTTTCGAAAGATTTAATAAAGTTAAATTATTACGCTTTAGATAAAAAAAGTTGCTTGGAGGAAATGGTAGAGTTTCTCTTTGAAAATGAAATTATTTTCTCGCGAGAGCGATTTTTAGATTCCATTCTGACAAGGGAAAAAATAATGTCCACTGGAATTGGCAAAAAGTTGGCAATTCCGCACGCCAGATCGGAAGCAGTAAAGGAGCTAACTATCGCTGTTTATCTGCTCCAAAATGAGCTTGAATTTAACGCAATCGACGATGAACCCGTCAAAATTATTTTGATGATTGCAGTTCCTAAAAATATGAAAGAAAAATATATGCTTGTTTTGAGTGCTATTTCAAATTTTTTCCAAGATATTGAAAATCATCGAAAATTATTAAATTGCAATTCCAATGAAGAAGCTGTAAGTTTATTGAGAATCATCGAAAGAAAAATCTGAGGTCTAAAATGAAAATAAAAATCATCCTATTAATCATTACTTTTACTACTTCTATTTTTGCACAAAATGATGAAATCGAAACCACCGGGTTTACTTTTTTACGCTTGAATTATTCAGCGCGAGCAAGTGCAATGGCAAATGCTTTTACTGGACTTTCCAATGATGTTAATGCCGTTTTCTTTAATCCAGCTGGCTTGACACAAATTGAAACTGACGAAGCATCACTAACCTACATGGACTATTTTGTGGGAGTTAATTGTGGGTCGGCAGTTTATGCTCATAAAATTAAAGATGCAACCGTTGCTTTTTTCGTAAAAGGTTTGAACGCAACAGAAGACCGAACTCTGGAAGATGAGTTGGGTAACTTTATCGGTTATGATGGTACTTTTGGCGTCTCGATGATTGAATTGGGGACAAGTTTCGGTAAACAAATCTTACACAATCTTGATGTTGGAATTTCGGCAAAATATCTCCTCGAAAATCTCGATGATAAATCTGCATCTGCAATTGCATTCGATTTTGCCGTCCTGCATCAAACCACCAATAAACATCTAAAACTAGGAATTGTCTTACGCAGTTTTGGTAAACAAATATCCTACCATAATGAATATGAGGAGGGACTGCCACGCACTATTTCAGTTGGCTTCAGCTTCCATCCTTACAAAAAATTTTATACCACTATCGATATCAATAAGCCGCTCGAAGATGATATTTTTGGAAATATTGGTACCGAGTTTCAAATTCATCCAATTTTGGCGATGAGAATGGGCTACCAAACCAATGCCAAAGATTGGCAAACTGACGGAAATTTTGATGTTTTTGCAGGAATTTCATGTGGTTTGGGATTCGACTTACACCATTATAACATGAAAATAGATTACGCCATCTCTTCATACGGTAATCTGGGATTTGTAAATCAGATATCTGTAAAATATTTATTTTAATGAAATAAAAGAACAATTAAAGTGCAAAATATAACCAAATTTTTTTATGAGGAAATTAATGAACAAAAAAGATTTTTTATTTGAAATTGGCGTTGAGGAAATTCCAGCAGGATACATTGAATCTGCAATGATAAAATTACGAACATTTTTTGAAGCAAAATTGAAAGATGCAAAATTAACTTTTGAAAATGTGAAAATTTATTCTACTCCGCGTCGTTTTGCGATTAGGATAGATGGCTTACCAATTCAACAGCAAGATGAAATTATCGAACGTGTTGGTCCTGCCAAAAATATGGCTTACGATTTAGATGGGAATTTAACAAAAGCGGCACTTGGATTTTTACGCGGAGCCGAAGCAGACGAGAAAGATATTATTTTTAAACAGACATCAAAAGGTAATAAAATTGCCATCAAAAAAGAGATACAGGGCAAACCAACAGATTTTATTTTACTAAATTTAATAAAAGATGTTATTACTGAAATTAAATTTCAAAAGTCAATGAAATGGGGCGATAAATCTACCATTTTCGCTAGACCAATTCGCTGGTTTGTAGCTCTTTTTGACGATGAAATTATCGATTTTG
>CAZWYK010000140.1:0-3003 GCA_964638205.1 uncultured Candidatus Cloacimonadota bacterium
TTTAATATGCCAGAAAATAGTCAACATGAACAAATAGAGTTACAAATATTTAATGCAAAAGGACAAAAAATTGACCAATTAGAAATTACTAATTGCAAGTCTGGAATGAATGAAATTATCTGGAATGCTGAAAATTTTGCGAGTGGTGTATATTTTTACAAAATCATTGCAGATAGCAAAGAACTCGATTATCAAAAGATGGTTTTATTAAAATAGAGGTGTAAAATGGAAAACACGAAATTTGTAAAATTCGTTCTCGGCCTTATTGCAATGGTCATCATCGTCTATATTCTGAAAGAGTTAAAATCAATTTTCATTCCACTTACTTTTGCTATTTTTCTCTCATTTTTATTTGCTCCACTCAACAGGTTTTTGGCAAACAAAAAAATACCAAATTCAATTATTTTATTAATTATGGTAATAATCATTCTCTTTACATTCACTCTCGTCGGCACTGTGGTTTACACGAGTACAGCTTCCTTTGCAACTGAATTCCCTGAATATGAGATTAAGATTGTGCAAATCTTCCAGCACGCTATCACAGCATGGAATTTACCAATTGACGAAGTTTCAAGTTTTATGAATAATAAAATAAACTGGCCACTTATCGCTGAGAAACTTTCCTTAGCCAAAGTAATCGGTGTAACGATGGGCTCTTTCATCAATTTTTTTGTGAAACTACTCCTGACCGTCGCTTTTATGTTTTTCATTGTTCTGGGAAGACATAAATTAGCGAAGCGCTTAGAAAACACAATTTCAGAACAAGAGGTTCATCACTCCTTCAAACTTACCGCAAAAATTGAAGAACAAATCCGCACTTATCTGTTCAATAAAACACTCATTAGCATTAGCACAGCGTTAATAGGTATAATTTTCATTTCCATCTTCAAAATTGATTTCATCATCATTTCTGGACTTCTTATTTTCATTTTGAATTTCATTCCACACATCGGTTCACTCTTCGCATCTGCTTTCCCGATTTTGGTTTGTGCGGTTCAATACGGATTCGGTTGGCGCTTTTTGGGAATTTCCACAACCCTCATCTCCACCCAAATGATTATGGGAAATTTCGTTGAACCCAAAATAATGGGCACTGAATTACATCTTTCGCCCATCATCATTTTGATGGCACTTATCTTCTGGTATTGGGTTTGGGGTCCAGTCGGTATGATCCTCGCCATTCCAATCACCTCTGCGTTAAATCTCGTTTTTAAGCAGTTTATTTCAATGAAAATAATCTCTGCAATTATGAGTACTGATTGATGCTAAAGATTCAAAATGTCTTCGGTTTAGCAAAAAATAATGGCATCAAAAAAGACGACCTAATTTTAGAAATTAACGGTCATAAAATTAATACTTTTTTGGATTTACAATTTTATGGTGCAGATGAGCAATTAGAAATCTTAATTCGTTCCCAAGATGGAGTTTCAAAAAATATTGTTATTTTACAAGATTGGGAAACACCGCTTGGCATTGAACCTATCGAGCATCAATGTAGAACTTGTGCCAATAACTGTGTTTTCTGTTTCATTGATCAAATGCACCCAAATTTGCGGAAATCACTTTATCTGAAAGATGATGATTATAATTTTTCTTTCGTTTATGGAAATTTCATCACTCTAACTAACCTAACTGATCGTGATTTCGATAAAATTATTGAACAAAAACTTTCGCCACTTTACATTTCGGTACAAGCTACTAATCCTATTTTACACAAAAAAATGATGCGGTATAAACACGATTTCAAGATTTTGGAAAAATTATACGCTCTCTCGGAGAATAACATTGAATTCCATACTCAAATTGTGGTCGTTCCAAATTGGAACGATAAAAGTGAATTGGAAAATTCATTGAAAGATTTGACAAATAAAAATCTGAATACGCTTTCAATCGGAGTTGTACCTGTCGGTCTCACTAAATTTAGAAGTTCACTTTTAGACATCGAAAAAATGACTGAAAAAGAAGCAAATGATACCCTGCAAATTTGTCAAAATTTTGAAAAAACTTACTGTTCAGATGAAATCTATCTTTTGGCAAATGCACCTATTCCATCCGAAGATTTTTATGATAGTTATCCACAATTAGAAAATGGTATTGGTATGATTCGTTTAATGTTGGAGAATTGGAAACTCAATAAAAATAATTTTATCGCTGATATTACGAAATTAAATGAGAGCATCGTATTGATAACAGGTAAATCAGCTGAAAAATATTTTTTACAAATAGCCAATGAAATTAATGAAATTTTGCCGAATAAGATACGCATTAAAGCAATTAAAAATATTTTTTTTGGTAAATCTGTTACCGTTGCAGGACTTTTAACTGCACAAGATATTCTCACACAAACAATTTTGCAAAATAACGAAATAATCGCAATTCCAAATAGTATTTTTAATCATGAAAATATGACATTAGATAATGTCCACCATGATGAATTGAAAGAAAAATTTAATGATAAATTTATCGTCATTGACGAGGAATTTGACAGCTGGGAGATAATTTAATTATTCACTGTTTGGAATAAGATGGGTGAAATACCAGTAAGCAGTAAAGCCGTTTTGAAGGGATTTTTCTCTGGTAACGGGATAAGGGCATTCAATGGTAAAAAGGGAGAGTTCATATGGATAAAAATGTAATCGATGCATCAGAATGGTTCGCACCGTTTGACGAAGAGATTTCTACTTACTGGACTTACGATCGAGCATTTTATGTGTTTACAGAGTTGGACAATTATGATTTTGGTGATGCAGATCTATCGCCGTTGAAGCAGAAGATAAAAGAACATAAAAATAAAATTTTGGCAGAAACAATTACCGTACCAGCCTTTAAGCGTTATCGCAAAAAATTTAAAATACCAAAAAGCCACTTCTGGTGGTGGATAGATAAACTGTAGTTCCAAAAATTTCAAAAAATAAATGAGAGAAAAGGCACCTACGGGTGCCTTTTTTGTTTCTCAAAAATAAAGAAAAATCCGTTTTGGAACATTATCTATAATTTACAACA
>CAZWYK010000141.1:0-2479 GCA_964638205.1 uncultured Candidatus Cloacimonadota bacterium
ACGAATATCAAAACTGACTATGTGCAGGCTGGCGTGTTTTCTATCGAAGCTGAAACTGGGTATGTACGCGTGATGATTGGCGGAAGGAATTTCAATCACAGTAAATTTAATCGCATTATGCAAGCCAGAAGACAACCAGGTTCTTCTTTCAAGCCAATTGTTTATACTACTTCGCTCGTAAATGGTTACACACCAGCAACGGTGATTGAAGATGAACCAACCTATTTTATGCAGAACGATACCATTTTTTGGCACCCATCGAATTATTCAAAAAAAAATTTTGGTTTTACGCGAATGCGCGATGGTTTGAAAAAATCACGGAATATTTACGCTGCAAAAATGCTTTATGATGTTGGACCTCGAAAGGTAGTAGAATTTGCTAAACGATTTGGGATTTCGACGCACGTCTATCCGTATTACACGATTGCTGTCGGTAGTATTGAAGTGTATCCGTACGAAATGATTAGTGCCTATACGACTTTTGCAAATGGTGGTTCCCGCGTTAAACCAATCTACATTCGCAAAGTAGAAAATGCCGATGGTACTATTTTGGAAGAAAATTTTCCCGAAAAAATCCGAGTTGTGAATGAACAAGTTGCCTATTTGATGGCAAATTTAATGCAATCAGTTATCGATGAAGGAACTGGCCAAGGGGTGCGTTGGCAGAGTGGTTACCAAGATTTAAAAAGTATAAGTTATAAATGGAATGCTGCTGGTAAAACTGGAACTACCGATGATTTCCGTGACGCGTGGTTTATCGGCTATAACAAAAAACTCGTAACTGGTATTTGGGTTGGTTTCGATGATAATACAGGGTTAGGAAAGAGTCAATCTGGTGCGACTGCGGCACTTCCATCGTGGCCATACATTACCAAAAAAGCGATTGAAATTGATTCCCCCAAAGATAGCTATGGAAAGCCCATTGTGAATACAGCGAGCTTAGAATTCAAAAAACCAATTGGCATTGTAAATGTAAAAATTTCCAAAGAAACAGGACTTTTACCGCGTAATAAATTTGAGGAAACAATTAATGAAATATTTATTGCGGGAACAGCTCCAACACCGCTTTCTGATTCTTTGAACTACAACTTTTACCCAACGATTTACCGTGAAAATGAGAATGATTCACTTGTTGTTGATTTAGGTGGAAAACCATATATTTGGCCAGATTCAGTTGAATATGAATTTGTGATTTTAGATACAACACGTCGAGATAGTGCAGATTTTTACCCTGAGATTATCCTTGAAAATGAAGTAGATTCACTCATCTATAATTTAGGCGGTGAGTTGTATAAATTGCCAAGTTGGGTGCAAAAATTAGCAATTGTACGCGATACTACGAAAATTGATAGTTTTCGCTTTCAATTTACCCCAACGGTTTTTCATGAAAATCAAGTAGATACCCTTTATTATTATCTTGGTGGAGTGGAACACATTTGTCCAGATAGCATTATTTGGCGTGAAAAACACATTCCTGAAAGTCTTGATCTGACTGGTGCAACCTTCATTAAAAATAAGGAATATGTTATGCGACCAGATAGCCTTTTGTGGCTCGGTCCAAAATGGCTTCATCCAGATTCTTTACAAAATAATATGAATTCACCTAACAGTATTGATGTTTTAATGGACTCACTTTTAAGGGCTGAGTGAATGCAGGTTATTCTGATTTTTACAACGATTTTTTTTGTGATTTATCTCTACTATTTGTGTGTGTTTTGGAAAAGTCTCAGATGCAAAAATGTGGAAAATAATTTCCAAAAACCAAAAATATCAATAGTTATTGCAGCAAGAAATGAAGCGAGTAATATCGGTAAATTATTGACTGCTCTTGTTAATCAAACTTACCCACAAAATTTGATGGAAATAATCGTTGCAAATGATGATTCAACCGATGATACTGCTAAAATTGTCAATCACTTTGGGCAAAAATGGTCGTGTGTAAAATTGCTCAATGTTAGTAATCGAGCGAATGTGATTTCTCCCAAAAAAAATGCACTTTCGCAAGCTATTAAATTTGCAAACGGTGAAATTATTCTTTCGACAGATGCAGATTGTTTGGTCGGCAAATTTTGGGTTGAAGCGATGGTTAAAAATTTTTCACAAAATGATTTTGTTGCTGGATTTTCTAGAATAAACATTCAAAAATGGACAACTGCAAAATGGTTCGAAAGATTTGAGTATTTTGATTTTTTTGCGATGTTCACGGCTGCATCTGCTGCTATTTCTAGCGGAAAGGCATTTTCGTGTTCGGGGCAAAATATTGCGTACCGAAAGAGTGCTTTTAAAAAAGTTGGTGGTTTTGAAAAAATCAAACATCTTATTTCTGGTGACGATGTGAATCTGATGCAACTTTTTCGGAAGACTAATTTTAGAATCGGATTTGCTTTTTCACACCACAGTTTTGCGTTGACAAATGCTTCAAAATCGTGGATAAATTTACTAAATCAGCGTAGCAGATGGGCTTCAAATATGAAATGGC
>CAZWYK010000141.1:2489-2990 GCA_964638205.1 uncultured Candidatus Cloacimonadota bacterium
TAAATCCCGAATTTTTTATCTATCTCATTAGTGTTTTTCTGGTGGTAATGTTGCCAGTTTATTTGATTTTTAAAGTCTGGTGGGCAGCATTATTATTGATTTTTATCCGTTTTATGTTAGAGTTTAAATTTTTGAAAAATGGTTTCCAAATTTTCCACGAAGATAAAAATAGGTTGAAGTTTTATCCTGTTTGGTTTTTTTTGCAGCCACTCTATATGTTGACCGTTGCGTTTTTGAGCGTACTAAACATTTTTAGATGGAAAAAATAGGAGTAGGAATGAAATATGTAATTTTTGATGATGAGGAGAGATGTAGTTTTTTCCCACTAACTTTTACGCATTCAACTGGTGATTTACGGGTGGGAATTTTAAAGTTGCGTCAACGCATTTTGACAAAATTTAACATTTTAGAAACGAATGTAATCATCTGGTCCGATTTGGAAAAAATGTATCGAGAACGCCATTCTAATTGGTCGATAAATAGGCTTTCAAATAGTGAAAC
>CAZWYK010000142.1:0-2989 GCA_964638205.1 uncultured Candidatus Cloacimonadota bacterium
AGGATTCACGCAAACGGAGATAAATCCATATTTTTTTGCTTCATCACATAATTTTCTAATTTTCTCTTTTCCTGAATTTGCTTTCAATTCAGTGTGGTCAATCATTTTTGCTAAATTTTTCATCTATCTTCCTCATTCTTCACAGCCAGCTGTCCGCACGCAGCTGCGATATCATCACCGCGACTTTTGCGGTACATCACTGCGTAATTATTGTGTTTTACAGCGTTTATAAAATTTTCAATTTCTTTTTCAGACGGTGTTTCGTACGGGAAATTATCGATCGCATTCCATTTTATCACATTTAGTTTGCAAGACATATCGCCCAAAAATTTACGCAACGCCTTCACATCATTTTTACCCATATTAAAATTTTTCAGCATTACATATTCAAAGGTAATGCGATATGCGGTCTTTTTCCGAAAATCTTGGAGGGTGTGTTTCAATTCTGAAAGTGGATATTTTTCAGAAATTGGCATCAATTTTTCGCGTTTTTCCTGAATGGCAGCATTTAGTGAAACTGCTAATTTTACCTTTACCCTACTTTCGGCCAGTTTTGCAATCTGCGGAATGACGCCAGCAGTGGAGATGATAATTTTTCGCGGACTAAAATTAAAACAACTTTCATTTTGCAGAATTTTTAAAGATTTTAACACATTTTCGTAATTATCCAGCGGTTCACCCATTCCCATAAAAACGATGTTTGTCAGTTTTTTATCACCCAAAATCTGTTTCGCCAAATATATTTGTGAAATTATTTCAAAAACTTCCAAATTGCGTTTCAAACCTAATTTTGCGGTGGCACAAAATTGACAATTTCGAGCACACCCAACTTGCGATGAAATGCAAAGCGTATTTTTGTCGCCATTCGGGATTAAGACCATCTCGATTTTATTTCCGTCAAAAAGTTCTAACAAAAATTTTCTGGTGCCATCTTTTGAGGTAAACGCTTTAAATTGCGGTAAATCAAACGAAAAATTTTCCGCTAATGCTTGACGTAAATTTTCTGGTAATGAACTCATTTTTTGATGATTCATTTCCATTTTATCGTACAACCATTCGAATAATTGCGAAACACGATATTTTGCAATTTTATTTTCTGCAAAATATTTGCTAATTTCTGCTGGTAAAAGCCCTAAAATGTGGTTCATTTTTTCAATTTATTAAACTCTTCCAGTGTTAAATTTATTCGTTCTTTTTCTTTTGAAATTAGTTCAATTTTATCGTTGTAGTAATCGTTTTTGTTCACAAACATAAATTTATCTTCATATTTAATTCTCGCACCTAATTTTGGAAAAGTTTCCGCCTTTTCTTTATAAAATTCTTCTTCATAGTGAAGGCAACAGAGCAGTCTACCACAAGGTCCAGAAATTTTGGAAAGATTGTTAAGTAAGTTTTGATTTTTCGCCATTTGAATCGTAACTTGATTAAATTTTTTCAAAAAAGTAACGCAACAATAAGTTCTACCGCACATTCCCAAACCGCACAAGCGACGTGCATCTTCGCGGCCAGAAGTTTGGTGCAATTCAATTCTCGTTCTAAATTCTGTCGCAAGTTCTCGCACTAAATCGCGAAAATCGATACGACCATCTGCCGAGAAGAAAAAGGTTATTTTATTGCCATCCAACTGATAAACAGCATTAATGATTTTCATTTCAAAACTATATTTATCTAACATCACCCAAAATCTTGCTTTTGCTTCAATCTCTTTTTTGGTAACTGCTTCCAATTGAACAAAATCTGATTCAGTTGCAATTCGCTTGATTTGCCCAATTTTTCCATCGGCAAACTTTTTTGCCAAATTATCTGCTTGAACCGCACAATGCACTACTTCGCCCATATCTTCACCGCGTTCTGCTTTTACAATCACCTTCATTTCTGGTTCAATTTTTAATTTATTTGAATTTACAAAATACTCAATTCTACCTGTTCTCATCAACAGTTCTACATAATCTTTCATCTATTTCCCTTCCATTTTTTATCACTTTTAGTAAAAACATAATCGTGAATTTTACTGTAGAGTTCTTTTTCATTTTCAGAAAAATCTAACCCTCTCCGTTTTTTCACATAAGTTGCAGTTTCTAAAAATTTATCTTTTTCGTATTCTACTAAATTTGAAACATCTCCCCAACTAAATGATGAAACAAAATTTTTAAATAACAATTGCCCAAAAAGATTACAACCAACCCCTATTACCGTGCCACTGTTTATCGCTACATTTATGCCAGTTTTGCTGTGATCGCCAATTACACAGCCAACAAATTGATTTTTCGTATCGACGCGTTTCTGTTCAGGATAGAAATATGATTTCACATTTTTATAGTTATTTTTTAAATCGCTGTTACTCGTGTTTGCACCTAAATTTACCCACTCACCTAAATAACTATGTCCCAAAAAACCGCTGTGTTGCTTATTCGTATAACCTTGAATAATAGAGTGCTCCACCTCTCCACCAATTTTGCAAATAGCTCCAATCGTAGTACCTTTATCGATAATGGAATTTGCTTTTATTACTGATTTTTTACCAATGTAAACTGGACCCACAATTACCGCATTGGAAAGTATTTTTGCACTTGCATCAATGACAATTGGACCATTTGTCGCATCGAGTATAACGCCCGGTTTTAACTCAACTTCGCTACCTAACCAAACATTATAGGGGTTCAGGACCGTCGTTGACGGCATAATCTCGAAATAGTTTTTGCGATTGTAAAAAAAATCGTTAAAATCATTTTGAATCATATTTGCATTTTGCGAAACAAATTCCCAATTATATCGCCATAATTTTCCCGATTTAGTTGGGATATTTTGTAAACTAATAAATAGTTCTGTTAATTTTTCAGAAGTTACTTTTGCTGATTTCGTTAACATTTTAGCAGCTAAAACTTCATCATTTAATTGCAACTTTTCGCCAATTTGAAGATTTTTAATTTCATTCTTGGTAGCTTCATCTATCTGCAACCTGCTATTAATAAATGTAGTTTCACTATTT
>CAZWYK010000143.1:0-2981 GCA_964638205.1 uncultured Candidatus Cloacimonadota bacterium
GTTGTGTTGGGGCGCTTGACCGGATCGGGCGCCTTTTTCTGTAACTTCACATACGTAGAGATTCAAAGGGAAAGTTACGGAAAAACGCGGACAATCCGCCCTATGTGCCCCTCGAAAAATTTCAGAAAAATATATACTTACGCGTTCGACCCCGGGGCTCCGCAGGTACTGATCTACGGGGTATTGCCTCGACCGGTATTTTCCACCGGGGTACCGGTTCTAGGAAAATCAAATACCTTGCCTATACGACAATCACCCCCACCAAATGACCTTGCTTCGCTCAGATTACGCGGTTACCTTTGATCAGCAAGTGTTCTACCAGGGGGAGGGATGGTTCGCTTCGCTAATTCCACTTACGCAGCAACGATTTCAGTCACATTTCTGCTGGTCTCTTTATTCTCTATCCCAGCCTGCGCCATAAATACAGATTACAATGTCCTGGCTTGGAAGCCCGGTCTTGTCGAATCAAGATTCGATTCGCATGGGTGGGTAAAAACAGCTGTCTCGCGAAACATCACTTCATACGTTTCAACTTTTCAAGAACTGACAGACGCAACAATTCAACGACAAGTTGTGTTTGTTGACGGCGAGCTCGCGAATTCCATTTTTGTTGCTTACCCCAAGCAGGGGCATCTAGAAGTAGTACTGACAAGGATGACCACCCGGTTGTTCGACAAGTATGGATCGGCAGAAGCGAATTACTTTCTACCTGAAGTTGTAAGCTGGTACCCCAATGATGGTTGGCAGATCATAAATCTTATTAACAAAGATGGTGCCATTATTATTAATGCTATGGGAAATAATGCAGGTGGTGATGTTTTTGAAGCGGTAGGATCCGGAAAACTGGTTTTAATATACTGATATAAGTAAACGAAAGGATTTTTTCGTGTTATACAACATTAGAATCTTAGGTTATTTTGTTATTATCGTATTAGTAACTGTTTGTTTAGTTTCTTGTGATAATACACAAATAACTAAAGATCTTTCTACGCTTGCACCGGTAAGTATAGACGGTAAATGGGGTTACATTGATACAAAGGGATCTTTAGTAATCGATACCAAATATGAATTCGCACAGCCTTTTAGTTGTGGTCTGGCACGTGTATTATCAGATAGTCTGTGGGGTTTTATTAATAGTAAAGGTGAATATATTCTATATCCAGACATTAAATATGGTAATTCAGATCCTAATGATAATTACGTGGGCTTAGACTTTTTTTCATTTCAAGATAATAGATATTGTGTATTTGATGGAACTACAAGCAATTATTTTGATACTTCTGGAAAGATAGTATTGAATATTGAAGGGTTTGGTGATCCATACAGTAAAGAAATGGCAGTATTTACTGAGGATGGAAAGCAAGGCTATGTTGATACAACTGGTAATATTGTAATTCCCGCTATTTATGATAAGTGTCAGTCTTTTGAGGAATATGGATTGGCTGTAATTAGCGATAATGGTGTTTTTAAGATAATTGATGTTAAGGGTAATATAATAATTGATATGACTAATTTTAGTAAGATAAACATTGAGGAAATATTGCTACCTATGTCGATAACTGATCCGATAGTGTTAAATGGTTCTTACGAGTGGTTAATATGGGATGAAATGCCTGTGAGTATTGTTATAGACTGGAAAAGCAATATTATCGTGGACACTGAAAGGTATGCATTAATGGGTAGATATATTAATGGTTATACTATTGCAAGAGAAGGTTTAGACTATTGTGTCATAGATACAAATGGGGCTAAGCTTGGTGTGATGGAGTTTAGAGACGAATATGAAGCAGTTAACGTCAAAATATTTAATGTCGGTGATGGTTTATTTGCAGTAAATGATAATAATACTGGTAAAAGCTATGTTACAAATACAAGTCTAAATATACACGGTGAAGGTATTGAAGTATATCATCCATATTCAAATTATCAGTATAGCAATGGTATGGTGCCGGTTCAAAGTCTAAATAGTAAGTGGGGATATCTAAATAACAAGTTAATATGGGAAATAGAACCAACATATGATTCAGCATTATCATTTGCAACTACAGCAGGCGAGATAAGCAATATATTGCATCAATGGGGCGCATTTGTGCAGTATCGTGTTGATAGATGGGATAAAATAAGGTAAATAGCAAAAATATAATGTAATAAATGAGTAGATAATGAATAATGTTGATTCATGGTTAGGGAACGTATGAAATACATTTGACATATTGATCAGAATTGGTGAAGGGCTAAAACCGGAGATTCGTGTTATCCCCGGTTACCAGTCATTTGTGGCAGATGATCGCCCGTAGAACATCAGCGATGATCTTCCCGATGCACGTTCCCATTGTCGTCTTTCTCCGCGCTGGTGCGACGTTCCCCGAAGAATTCTATCAGCAATTCCTTGGCTGCTTCAACGAGGGCTTTGATGGTTGAATTCTGCATCGTAATTCCTTTCCGACATGGTTATCGGTGGCAACGGCTGTTCTATGGGATGTGGCCATGGTTTTCGGGGAAGGGGTGGATCACTTGGTCCGGTTGGTACCGGTGGCAAACGCATTTTAAGCTGCCATCATGTAGCGGGATACTTGCCGATTCAGATTGTCCGCATGATGTGTGTTTTTTCGCGTCAGGACGTGCGTGATCCCATTGAACAAATCCCACGCGCTATCGCCTTCCATCTGCATGAACGCATCGGCCTGTATCGTCTTCGGCAGGTTCAGCTCACGGAACGTATCCTGAATGGAAGCCAGTTTCATCTTGCGACCCAGCAGACGGTTCAGGTTGTTGGCCAGCGGTTCCAGTCGGTTGGCCAAGCCCAAGACACTTTGCGATGCAAGCCGTAGATCTTCACTGAAGTTGTCCTGCCCGTAATGGCGGAACTTGAAACCACCCAGCATGAAATCGACCATCATCCCGTTGCTGCACACCAACCGCTGTGCCTGAAACAAGATGCCGAAGTTCGTCGTTCCGTCATACGAATTGATGACATCCAT
>CAZWYK010000144.1:0-2938 GCA_964638205.1 uncultured Candidatus Cloacimonadota bacterium
GGAAAGCAAAAGTTTCTTTTCCTGGCGGCTGTGCCATTGGAACAAGGCCAGTAGATTTGCATTTGAAGGCAATGGAATCTTTTGGTACTAAAACAAAAATCGAGAATGGTTATATTTTAGCAAATTGTAAATTGCTAAAAGGTGCAGAAATATTTTTTGAAAAAGTAAGCGTTGGAGCTACTTGCAATGCTCTAATGACTGCTGTTTTAGCTAATGGAACGACAAACATTTATAACGCTGCAAAAGAACCAGAAATAGCGAATTTAATCGATTTTCTTAACAAAATGGGCGCTAAAATAGAAGGTCAGAATTCATCCACTTTGAAAGTTTTTGGAGTTAAAAAATTACAACCAATTGCAATGAAAATGATGCCAGACAGAATTGAAGCAGGAACTTTTTTAATCACAGCAGCAGCCACAAATAGCAAAATCACTGTTCAAAATTGTAATGCAGCACATCTTCAAATCCTCATCAATAAACTACGAGAAATTGGTTGCATCATAAAAATTGATGAAAATAGTATTGAACTAATTCCGCCAAAAAAAATTAAAGCAATCAATGTGCAAACCTTACCATATCCAGGTTTTCCAACCGATTTGCAAGCTCAATTCATGGCTTTAATGACACTTTCTAATGGAACATCTATTATTGAAGACACCATTTTCCCAGATAGATTTATCCATGTTGCGGAGCTAAATCGTCTTGATGCAAATATCAAAGTAAATAAAAATATAGCAACAGTAACTGGTGTAAAAAAAATGAGCGGTGCTGAAATTATGGCTTCCGATTTGCGTGCTAGTGCAGCATTAGTTATAGCGGGTTTAGCAGCAAAAGGTAAAACCACCATTTCACGCATCTACCATATTGATAGAGGTTACGATAAAATTGAGAAAAAACTGCAAAAAATTGGAGCAGATATCACAAGAGTAAAATCATGAAAAAAGAACTCCATAAATTAAGTGGCGTTATAATCATCTTTTTGCTACTTTACTTTTTGCCATTTAATAGAGAAATAGTTAAAGATATTTTTTTTAATGGCTTTATTTTGTTACAAAATTACGCACGCGAGCATGTTTTGCTTTGTTTAATTCCTGCATTTTTTATCGCAGGTGGAATTTTAGTTTTCGCTCAAAAAAATGCCATCCTTAAATATTTGGGTGCAAACACAAGCAAGTGGATTTCATACCCAATAGCTTCCATTTCAGGGGGAGTTTTAGCCGTTTGTTCTTGCACAATTTTACCGCTTTTTGCTGGTATCTGGAAGCGAGGGGCAGGCATCGGTCCAGCCACTACATTTCTTTACGCTGGACCAGCCATTAACATCGCTGCCATTTTTTTGACAGGCACAGTTCTCGGTTGGGAATTGTCATTTGTGCGTTTAGCATTTTCCATTATTGGTGCCATCATTATTGGTTTTTTAATGGATATTTTTTTTACTGAAAAACATGTTGAAAAAACATTTATCATCACTGATGAAAAATTGCCCTTCACCAAAAGTAGCATCGTGTTATTCTTTTTGTTGCAACTTGCTTTCCTCATAACGGGTAGTCTTCCCATAAGCTCAATTTTAAAGCTAATTTTAATGCCAATTTATGTCATTTTGCTACTCACCTTAATTTTTCTTAAATTTGATAAAAAACATAACAAACTGTGGATTTCAGAAACTTGGGATTTTACACAAAAAATATTGCCCTTACTTTTTTTAGGAATTTTCATTGCTGGCATTCTTTTTCAATTAATTCCACAAAATAACGTCCAAAAATTTTTAGGACAAAATCGTCTTTTTTCTAATTTTTTTGCATCTATTTTTGGTGCATTAATGTATTTCGCCACACTGACTGAAGTTCCAATAATCAAAGAACTTATGAGACTTGGAATGGGCAAAGGACCAGCTCTATCACTCTTTCTTTCCGGCTACTCACTCAGTTTACCAAATATGATTGTAATCACAAAGCTAATGGGTTTCAAAAAAGCAATTTCCTACATTTTGCTAATCATATTATATTCTGCTATAGCTGGTTTTATTTACGGTAATTTTATGTTTCAATAAATAATTTGTGAGGATTTATGAAAATAATAATTTTGGGAACAGGTTGCACAAAATGTAACGAATTAGAAATAAATGTAAGAAAATGTGTTCAACTTTATAATTTGGATATCACCATTGAAAAAATCAGTGAAATTAACGATATTGTAGATTTTGGAATAATGACAATTCCAGCACTAGTCATCGATAAAAAGGTAGTCTCCGTTGGAAAAGTTTTATCATTAGAGAACATTAAAACTATTATTGATATGCAATAAAAAAAGCTCCCAATTTGGGAGCTTTTTTAAAATCATTTTATAAAAGTGACTGTAATTTGCTTTCAATCTTAGACTTATCTACCAAACCAATAATCTGCGATTGAACCTTTCCATCTTTGAAAAAAAGTAATGTTGGAATCGACATAACTTGATATTCTGCGGCAATCATTGGATTGTCATCGATATTCAATTTTACTATTTTTGCTTTTCCTTCAAATTCCGCAGAAATAGCTTCAACAGTAGGTGTAAGTGCACGACAAGGTCCACACCATGGTGCCCAAAGATCAACCAAAACTGGAATTTCTGATTTTAAAACTTCTTGTTCAAATGTATCGTTACTTACTTCCAATATAGCCATTTTCTCTCCTATTTTATCACAGCCAAAATGTCTGAACGTGAAATGATTAGATATTTTTCATTATCGAAATCAACTTCGGTACCACCATATTTTGCATATAATATTTTGTCACCAATTTTCACTATTTCCGCTAATTCTTCATCCGTGCCAACCGCAATAATTTCTCCAATTAGTGGTTTTTCTTTCGCTGTATCAGGAATAATAATTCCACCCACATTCCTTTCTTCTAGTTCTGCAATTTTAACTAAAACTCTGTCATCAATTGGCTTTAATTTC
>CAZWYK010000145.1:0-2920 GCA_964638205.1 uncultured Candidatus Cloacimonadota bacterium
TATTATTAAGATAAATATTTTTTTCATTTATCCTCCAAATTTTTTTTGTGAAAAATTGATGTGATAATGATGAGCGAAATCGCAATGACAATTGAACTATCTGCAATGTTAAAAACAGGCCATCTTTGCATAATGAAATCTGGGAAATCCCACCAAATAAAATCAGTAACACTTCCGAAAATAACGCGGTCAATTAAATTTCCAATCGCTCCACCTAAGACGAGTGTGTAAATTATGTGTTCAATTTTTAAAGTAGTTTTTGCTTTTAATCGCAAAATTAAAATTACTGCAATAATGGAAACAATGATGAAAATAATGCGATTTATAATTGGATTTCCAAATGACAAACTGAATGCAGCGCCTTCATTCTCGACATGGGTAAGCCAGAAAAATTTTGGGGTAATCTTGATGGTCTCATGAAGTACAATAAATTTTCTAATAACTATTTTTGTAATTTGATCAAGTGTAATCACTAAAATAGATATCCACCAGAATGAAGATTTTCTCATTGTTTTTTTTCCTCTTTCTCTTTGCAAGAGATGCAGAACTTTGCCCAAGGTATTATTTTTAGTCTTTTTGCTGGAATGTGATCTCCACAAATTTCACAAATACCGTAAGTTTTTTCATAAATTCTTTTCAATGCGAGGTTAATGCTCTTTAAATTTTTTATCTCTTTTTCTAGTAAATAAACTCGTCGTTCTGCATTATCTGTATCTGTTCCCATGTCTGCTTGATGCATTGAGTACGATGATAAATCACCATTTCCATCTTTTGAACCGCGTTTTTGAATATCGTTAATATCATTAATGATACCTTGCGTTTCATCTTTTTCTTTACGAAGGATTTCTTCGTATTTCTCCAATTGTTTTGAGGTTAAATTTTTCATTATCAAACCACCTTTTTATATTTTTTTCATTAAATTCGTTATTAAAATTTCCATATTATTGCGTGCTTTTATTGCGTTAGCACGAATTTCTTCTTGAGTGTGTGGATTGCTGTGGAAGATGTTACTTAAATTTGTTACGACCGAAATTCCCAAAACTTCCATTTGGCTATGAATAGCAACTATTACTTCTGGAACGGTGGACATTCCCACTAAGTCTGCACCTAAAATTTGCAACATTTTGCATTCAGCCAATGTTTCTAAACTTGGACCAGTAAGTCCAGCATAAACCCCAGTTTCTAATTTGAAATTATGTTTTTTGGCAATTTTTTGTGAAAATTCAAGCATTTTTTCTGAATAAGGTTCGTGCATGCTCGGAAATCGTTCACCTAGTTTTTCCTCATTTTTACCAATAAGTGGATTGTGACCAGTCAAATTTAAATGATCTTTTATTAAAACTAAATCACCCGGTTGAAGCTGTTTGCGCAAACTTCCAGCTGCATTTGTGATGATTAACTTCTTTACTCCAATTGCTTTCAAAACGCGAATTGGGAAAGTAATATTTTGCATTGAATAGCCTTCATAATAGTGCAGACGACCTTGCATAATAACGACTTTTTTATTGCCAAGTTTTCCGAATACAAACTTACCTTGATGTGATGGAGCAGTCGAAATGGGCATATTTGGAACATCTGTATAATCAAGAACAACAGATGTTTGCAACATTTCTGCAACTGAATTTAGACCAGTTCCCAAAATTAACGCAATTTCTGGCTGGAATGGAATTTTATTCAAAATAAAATTTGCGGTAGTGTTAATTTTTTCTATCATAAGTTACTCGTTAAAACTATTTTTTGTAAAAAATTTAAAATAAAAAGTGCTAAAAGAGGCGAGAAATCGATGGGTGAATTTGGTAGAATGCGGAATTGTAATTCACGAATTTTTCCTAAAGCTGGTTCAGTTAATTTAAGCAACCAAAGATAAAGTTGGAAAAAGTTATTTTGTGGATTTAAACGAAACCACGAAAAAATAGCACGAAGAATTATAAGGAAAATGTAGATGTCAATTGTTTTGATTAAAATAAACTTTAGATTCATAATTATAAAACCTCGTGGCAATTTCGGCAACGTGCTTCATAAATATCAGTCGTGCCAACTAACACAGTTTCTTTGTTCTTAGTCACCCTTTGGGTGCGACTGGCAGGGTTTCCACAAATTACACAAATAGCGGAAAGTTTGCTTATGTATTCGGCAATTGCCAAAAGTTTTGGTATCGGTCCGAATGGTTTTCCCATGAAATCTTGGTCCAATCCAGCTACGATAACGCGTTTACCACTATCTGCCAACTTATTACAAAGTTTCACGATGTCATCATCAAAAAATTGCACTTCGTCTATTGCTACAATTTCGGTATCGTATTTAACAAGATTGTGAATGTCGTCTGAAGTTGTTACAATTTCAGATGGAGTTTTCATTTTACTGTGTGAGACAATTTGGTCTTTATCGTACCGGTTATCAATTTTTGGTTTAAAAACTTGAATTTTTTGCCTAGCATATTCAGCACGGTGTATTCTGCGAATTAATTCTTCTGTTTTACCGCTAAACATACTGCCACAAATAACTTCAATCCATCCAGTTCGATTATTTATTATATTCATATTCAATTTAACCTCGCCTGTCATTAATTTTTTGAACAATTATGTGTCAAATGTTTTGTGACAATGCAGATAATCGTCTTAAATGTTCAAAATGGTGATGAAGGTTGACCTACATCGAAGTTTTTTCATCTATACCCCGAACATTACAAAGGTTTTATAAACGCTTTTTTGTTAAACAATATTTTAACTCAAAAAAAAGTTTGACTTATTGGGAATTAATTTTTTTTTAGTAAAGCAATTCAAGGTTAATTTTTTCTTATTTTTTTCAAACATTCTTGAAGATAAAAATATCCGAAAAATAGGGTTATTGATGGAAATATTAAAAACAGATTTTTTAGGTAAAAAAGTATCTTCACCGCTTGTGTTGCCGGCAGGTGTTA
>CAZWYK010000146.1:0-2918 GCA_964638205.1 uncultured Candidatus Cloacimonadota bacterium
CGGGTTGGCGGGATCCTCGATCCACGCGCCGTCCACGATGAACTTGTAGCAATGGAGGCCCATCTCGAGCTCCTTCTCCAGGCGGTACACGCCGCCCTCGAGGACCATGGGCTCGAGGACCGCCCAGTCGTCCCACTCCCCCGCCAACAGGATCTCGGAGGCCGGCTCCGGTGGCGTGAACGCGAAGACGGTCTGACAGGCTCGCGTACGAACCGGCGGGTCGATGGCCGCAGCGCTGTCCGCGTCCGCGTCGGCCGCGACCCCGCTGTCCGAGGCCGCTGCGTCGCCCGCGACCTCGACCGCGTCCACGGGCAGCACGTCGAGCGGACCCGCGGAGTCGCCCGCGTCCCGTGCGATGTCCGCATGGACCTCCGCCGAACCGTCGACGGCATCGACCACGTCGGGGACCCCGGACCCTCCGTCACCCGATCCGCAGGCCACGGACCACGACGTCGACAGGACCAGCAGCAGGAACCACCATGTCTTCAACGCGACCTCCCCGGTCAGGTGACGGCGTCAAGCATCCGCGTCGCTCTTGGCCGCGGTGGCCAGCAGGGCGGCGATCTTCTTTGCCGGAAGGATCTTTCCGGAGCAAAGGACCTTTCCGTCCAGGACGACGGCGGGGGTCAACATCACGCCCCGATCCAGGATGTCGTCGAGGGCCTCGACCTTGACGACCTCGGCCTGGACACCCGCGAGCCGCACTGCGTCTTCCGCCGCGTCGAACTGCTTCTGGCACTTCTTGCAACCGGCTCCAAGAATCTCGATCTTCATTTCAAGCCTCCCGCTCGAACTAGAATATTGCTCCATAGATCGCTCCTGCCAAGGCTGACATGACGACGACCAGGCTCACATAGACGAGGGTCTTCCGTCCCCCCAGGACCCCCCGGATGACCAGCACGCTGGGGAGGGAGATGGCGGGGCCGGCCAAGAGCAGGGCCAGGGCAGGCCCCTTCCCCATTCCCGCCCCCATGAGCCCCTCGAGGATGGGGACCTCGGTCAGGGTGGCGAAGTACATGAACGCGCCGGCGACCGCCGCGAACAGGTTGGCCCCGAAGGAATTTCCCCCCACCGCGCCTTCGATCCACGCGGAAGGGATCATGGCCTCGTGCCCCGGGCGGCCCAACAGGAAGCCCGCCGCCAGGACCCCTCCGAACAGCAGGGGCATGATCTGCAGCGCGAAGGTCCAGGCCGAGCCGGTCCACTCCTTCAGCTCGTCCCTCGAGAACCATCTCCACAACATGAGCCCCAGGGCAGCGAGGAGGACGCCGGATACAATCCACTTTCCCTCGAACATCCAGGCCCAGAATCCGATCTCTCCCTCGGGCGGCTTGCCCCAGTTGGCGAACACCAGGATGGCGACCATGGCGGCGAAGTAGAGCCCGTCCTGCCAGAGCGCGCGGGGCGCGGCCTCGTCACGGGCATGACCAGCGCCTTGGCCTCCCGCTCCTGCTCCTCTTTTCGGTAGAGGACATGCATCGCCAGGCCGATCACCACCGAGAAGACGATCGCGGCCACGGCCCGAACCACGCCCATCTCCACGCCCAGGACCCGCGCCGTCAGGATCATGGCCAGGACATTGATGGCGGGCCCGGCGTACAGAAAGGCGATGGCTGGACCGAGCCCTGCGCCGCGCTTGTGAATGCCGGAGAACAGGGGGAGGACGGTGCAGGAGCAGACCGCCAGGATTGTCCCCGAGACCGCAGCGACCGGATAGGCCACGAGCTTCGATGCGGTGGCGCCCAGGTACTTCATCACCGCGGCCTGGCTGACGAACACGCTGATGGCGCCGGCGATGAAGAAGGCCGGCACGAGGCAGAGCAGGACGTGTTCGCGGGCATACTCGTGAAGCATCGCCGCGGCCTCGACCAGCGACATGAGCCAGCGGCCTCCCGACTCCGGCAGGAGCGCGACCGGCGCGAACCATGCGGCCAGGAAGACGACGAACACGGCCCCGAACTTCCACCGTTCGTTCATCTCATCACCTCATCCACTCGAGCCACGCCCTCGCGTCCCCCGTCCTTCTGCTGCTTCCACTCGACGAGGAGCTCCAGGAGCTCACCGACTCGCTTCGCTGTGAGGAGCGCGCGTGCGGCGTCCAGCAGCACGCCTCGATCGGCGTCCAGCTGCTTCGCGACGCGATAGTAGACCCACGTTCCGTCTCGTCGATCATCGAGGAGCCCGGCGTTGGCGAGGTACCGCAGGTGGCGAGAGGCCTTGGACTGGCTGATCCCCAGCACCTGCATGCAATCGCACACGCACACCTCCTCGTCATGTACGATGAGCGCGAGCATCTGCAGCCTGGTCTCATCGGCCATTGCTTTGATGATCCGGGCCAGTTCCTTCATCCTGCACCTCCCAACCCAGTTGCGTATACCCGGATACCCGGTTGTACGCAACCGCCTTGGGCAGGAGAGGTCCTTTTTTTTTCTCGCCGGCCCCCGGTCGGCCCCGCACAGCCCCGCCCGCCACGCCCCGCCGCAAACACCTGCTTTTCGGGGCTTGATCCGCATAATAACCCCCTGCCCGCGCAGTGCGTGGGGTGGTTTCTCGAATGGAGGACAAGCCAGATGGCGAACACGAAGGAACTGAGCCGCGACGATCGGAAGAAGGCCAAGCGTGAGCAGCGCAAGGAGCTGAAGAAGTTCGGCCTCGACTTCACCCGCGTCGAGCGCAAGGGCTACCGCAAGGCCAAGATCGGCGGCATCAAGGGCTTCAAGCTGGGGACCAACGAGGAGGACTAGATGTCAGTCCGCAAGGCGGTCATCCCCGCCGGCGGATTGGGCACGCGCCTCTTCCCGCTCTCCCTCGCCGGCCCCAAGGAGCTGCTCCCCCTCGGGGACAGACCTGCCATCCACCACGTCGTGGCGGAGGCGGCGGCGGCCGGCATCGAGACGGTCATCCTGGTCCTCTCGGGC
>CAZWYK010000147.1:0-1870 GCA_964638205.1 uncultured Candidatus Cloacimonadota bacterium
ATTCATAAGGCGAAGTGCCGATGACCGAACCACTCGTTGGCATTCCGATAATCGTGCCCAGTTTTTTATGTTTGAAGATTGCAGGAAAAATCTCAGCATCAGAAAATGAGTTTTCATTTATCAAAAGAACGATAGGTTTTTGCCAAATACTGGTGGGAGATTCCCTTTTGAAGTCATCAAAATAACGCTTGGTGGTAGTAGCATAAGCCTCTTTCGTCAACACCTCAATTAGCCTGTCGGTGAGGTGTCCGCCACCGTTATTTCGCACATCAATAATGAGTGATTCTTTCTCATAGTTTTCTGCAAAAAGGTCTTGCAAGAACTTTTGGTAACTCGTCTCATTCATTCCACGAATGTGCAAATAACCTACTTTTCCGTTTGAAATTTCTGCCACCATTTGACGACGCTCTTCCACCCAATTATCGTAATAAAGAGAGTTATTTTGGCTCCAGCTTAAACCTTTGATCACGATATTTTTTTCCTCTTTTCCACTTTGAATTTTCAGATTGATTTTTTCACCAACTTTATCGCGGAAAAGAGTACTAATGTCAGTATTTCTACCAATTTGAATACCATCAACTTCCAGCAGGATGTCACCTGGCTTGATGTTGTGCGGTTTATTTAGTTTTGATTTGCGGAAAATTTTCTGAATAATTACACCCTTCTTCGGATAGTTTTGAAAATCCAAAATAAAGCCACCGTGAGCTTGAGCGTATGTTTGAATTTGCTCTTCAACCCGCGGATAAAATCCGGTATGTGACGCATCAACTTCACCAATCATCTCATCTACTATTGTTTCTAAGACATTCATTGAATGAGCATATTTTGTGAATTGGGAAAATTGTTGACGGATTTTTTGCCAATCTCTACCGTGCATTTCGGGGTCGTAAAATCCGCGTCCAAACTCCGTCCAAACTCGTTCAAAAATCGTCTCATTCAATTTAAGCTTATCGTATTCATACTTAAATTCATTTTTGGTGATTTCTGTCTTCTTACTCTTTAAGTTAAACTTCTTTATTTTGCCGAATTGCATAAAGTAGATGCAATCGTTTGCTCCATTAAACTCAAAATTAGAGGCACTTTCATCAAATTTTGTTATCTCTTCATCATCTTCACCGAAATAACTAATTTTGTGTAAACTAATCTTTCCATCGCGGTGGTTTAAATAATAGAATGTCTCCTCATCAACTATGTGCAGGATACTGTTCCACCCCTGATTTACAATAACCGTTTTAACGCGTTGTTGAACTTCATCTAAGTCAAATTTAAGTTTTTCTTCCTCCGTGGACTTTTCTTCTTTGGCGGGTTTTTCTTCTTTTTTTTCAATGTCAATCGGCTTTAAAATTTCTTCCCAATTATCTTCTTCTGTGTAAAAATCTTGTTTTGGCCAAATGTCCAATCGGCAGATTTTATTACTCTTCGAGAAAAATATCGACTCATTATCTTTACCAAAATGTAAATTACCGAGCCAACCATCGTAATTTAGGAGAAGGTGCTTTTCACCACTTTCAAAATCATAAAGATACAAGTGGCGACTCCATAAAGTTGGACGAATTTCACTGTAGATCGCATATTTTCCATCGTCGCTAATTTTTAATTGGTTCCAAACATATTGATCATCAATAATCGTCTTAATATTTTCAGCGATACTATCTGCAATCGCAACATTATTGCGTTTTTTCTCGTCAGAATAGTTGATAATTAATCTACTTTTAGCAGAATAAAGTTCCTCAATATACTTGTCTTCTGACCACTCAACTAGCTCGATTTCATCGAATTTTGTGATGTTTGTTTTGAATAATTTTGGCTCACCTTCCACAAAACTCGTAAAAAAAATAGTGTGGTTATCAGCCATAATCTGAATGTCGTT
>CAZWYK010000147.1:1905-2915 GCA_964638205.1 uncultured Candidatus Cloacimonadota bacterium
AACATCGCCCCCTTTTTCAGGAACTGCAAAAAGATCGAATTTGTAAGAAAACACCACCAATTTCCCATTTGGTGAAATCACAAAATTATCACAATTATTGAGTATATTTTCTTTTACAATCGGGTTCTCTGCAAAATCTTGATTGATAACAATTTCCAATTTTTCTGCTTTAGAGGTTGCGGGGTTATATTTCCAAATTTCGTCAAATTTTTCAAAAACCATCTTGTCATTTTCGCGAGCGATACTAATATCACGCAGTGACCAAGTTTTGAAATTTGTCAATTGTTGTCTATTTTCAAAGTCACCATTTTCAGCTTTGTACAACTGGAAAATTTTACCGTCGGAAGCACCAAAATAGACACAGTTATTTTGATGAGAATAGACAGGGTAGCGTTCCGTAAACGCTGTTTTAGTTAAGCGATTATAGTTTTTTCCGGAAATATCATACTCCCACAATTCACCGTTCGTGCTACCTTCGTATGATTCGCGATATGGTTTGCCACGGTATGCAAAAATGACTTTTTCAGAATTTTTAGACACGCTCGCATAATATCCGCCGAATTTCGTAAGTTCTTCGAATCCACCCTTTAACGCAACTTTAAAAAATTTATTATTAAAGCCTGGTTCACTGCTTGTTGCCAAAATATCTCTGCCATTGGGAAACCAATCTACAATCGAAAAACTCTCCTTTGTAACCACGGTAGCAATACCACCCTCAGCTGGAATTTGATAAAGTGCAGTCCAGCCATCTCGGTTTGTATTGAAAGCAATTGTTTTGCCATTGGGTGAAAACATTGGCGACCATTCAGTTCCGTCAGAAACGGTTAATCTCTTCGCTTCGCCACCTGCAAAAGGGACAATCCACAAATCGGCTTTATAAACAAAACAAACCATTTTACCATCTGGTGAAATAGCTGGGTCGCTCATAAAATGTGGCTCCATCGCGAATAACATTGAAACCGATAACAACAACAATAAAACTATTTTTTTTTTCATTTTAACCTCTTTAT
>CAZWYK010000148.1:0-2891 GCA_964638205.1 uncultured Candidatus Cloacimonadota bacterium
GCGCCTCGTAACTCATCTTTACATTTTCACCCATTTGTTGCATCATTTGTTGCGTCATCATATTCATCATCATCTGCTGTTGCCCCATTTGTTGCAACATTTGCATCATACTTTGCATGCCACCACCGCTACCATTCTTCATATTCTCTTTGGCTTGCATCAAATCGAAAATCATCAAGTTCAAACCTTTTCGAATGTCGAGTAGATAATTCCTCACCTTCGTCGTTTTGGCATCGTTGATATAAATAAACATTTCGCGAAAACTCGACGATGTGAAATTTGTATCATACATAAATTTTGGACCAACTGCCAAAATAATCATTGGCGTTTGGAATAGCTCTTTCAAAGTTCGCTTAACACCTTCAAAAACGGCGATTTCATCCCTTATTATGAGATAAGGGTCATCGTTATAATTTTGGGAAAGTTCTTCATGGAAATTGCTGAAAATAAGTAAGCGTCGAATGGTTTTATCCATAATTTCGGAGGCATCTATCTGCATTCCGGCTGACATCATTTGCTGCATTGATTCTAATTTCTCTGTTATTTTACTCATTTTCTGAGATGCACTTTGTTGTGAATTTTGCGCTTTCTGTTTTTCGCCATTTTGCAATTGCATTTCGCTGTCTTGTAAATCATTTTGCAAACTATCATGTTGCATCATTTCCTGAAGCTCATCAAAATCCTGTAGCATTGCAGCATCCTTTTCGGAATTCATCATCTCTTTTGAATTTTGGATTTGTTCTTTAAGGTTTTCTAATTTTTGTGAAATATCTTTTTGCCTTTTTGATAGTTCAGTTAAATCGCCAGTTTCGGTTTGTTCGTTTAAAATGTTTTGCATTTTTTCCATCTCTTCGGCGATTTCGAGCGCTTTTTGCAATGATTGTTCTTTTTTTATTTCTTCTAATAATTTTATAGTTTGCTCTAATTTGCTGGAAAAATCTTCCATGGAGAATTTGAAATTTTCCATCGCTTTCTGCATTACATCTGCATCTAAATTTTCCATCGCTTTCTGCAATTCTTCCATCGCTTTCTGCAATTCTTCGTTAGAAATATCCTCCATTAATTCTTGGATTTTCTCCATTTTTTCTAATGTTTCGGAAGAAAGCGCTTTATTATCTTCAAATTTTTCCATCAATTCCTGAAAATCTTGGGCAACTTTTTCCACATCTTCGTTTAATTTTGTTTGCTCTTCAAATAGTTCTTCAATTTCCTTCTTATCTTCCCAATCAGCTTCGTCTTTCTTAAAAACTTCACGGCGTTTTTCTTCAAATTTTTCTTGAATTTCTGCTGATTTCTCTAAAGTCTCATGCAAAATTTCTGATTTTGCTTTTTCTTCTCGTTCGATTTCTCGATAAATTTCCTCCATCGATGGAAAACTTAATACATATTTTGGGGAAATGCCTTTTTGTTTTGAAGGTGAATTATCATAAATTTCTGCCCAATAATTAACTTTATCACCTGGAATTATCACCATTTCATTCAAATCAAAATTATAATCTGCTGAAATGATATTTGATGAAAAAGATTTTTTAATGTTTTCGCTAAACTCATTCTCAAAATTTATGACATATTTTAACGTTAAATCCTGCAAACCAAAATCGTCAGCAGCTACTATCTTTAGAGGCTGTAACATATTTTGCGTAAGCATTGTATCACAACCTGGCTGAATAATGTCGATTGATGGTATTTCATCGAAAATTGCGGTAATTTGCTTGTTAATTTGTTGGGATTTATTATCTAAAATGTCAGTTAAATTGACGTGATAATAACCGCTCTTCTGAATTTCAAAATCAACTTTAAAGGTTGATTTCCCCATTCTTTGCATCTCCATAAGATTACCATCAGAAAAAATGATATGTGCTGTTTTGAGTGGATTATTTGCCCTGATTTCGAGGGATATTTTTGTGCCTAAAACTGCCTTAATGTGGCCGTTCACATTCTTTTCGAACACAATTTTTTGTTTTGTATATGCTGGAAAATCATATTTAATTGAATATTGTTTTATTATGGGCAATTCAAAAATTTCGATACGAAAAGTGTCCGAAATAGCAAAAGGTGTTTTTATATAATAATCGAACGAATAATCTAATATTTCAAATTTTTTCCGAAAATCAGGCAAAATAGTTTCGCGCCAATTTTCCTCCATTTTATAGCATAAAGTATGCTCCACATTTTCGGGATTTTGCACTTCGATGACAACATTGCTTTCGCGTAAAATCTGCAAATCCCCTGGAGTCACTTCAATGATTTTTTTATGCTGAATTGGTGGTAATTTCCGCATCGAAAAAAATGAATAAGTTTCGCTGAATTGTGGCAAAAGTGTTATTATAAAAAATGAACTCAAAATGAAGATGGTTAAAACAAATAACTTTTTAAGCGGTTTAAAATCATATTTCATTTTTTCTTGGCCAGCTTGTTTATTGGCTTTTTCAATAATTTTCTGTACTATATTATTTTGTTTATTCGTGAATAATTCGAATGCATTTTGATAGGTATCACATTTATCATCATTCGCATAATCCATTTTTTTTGCAGTTTCAAATTTTGATAATACTGTCCGATTTAGTTGCAAAACCAAGTATATTACAACCAATGCCAAAAATACTTTCATGCTAACTGCAAACAAAAATAGCTCTTTCTGGTGACCATTTACTGCATTGAAAATAAAGAAAAATAAAATAAAGGTAAGCAAGAAAATCAATATCCCAAAAATTAAAAATTTTGCGATTAAAATGGTATTACAAATTAATTGTTGCTTATTAATTTTTTTCAAAAACTGCATTATTTCTTATATTTTGGCGTCCATTCCAATGCCGGCTTTTCGTAATTCATGTTGTACAAATATTTTTCAATTTTATCGCGCATACTGCCATCAATTTCACGGTTAATTG
>CAZWYK010000149.1:0-2884 GCA_964638205.1 uncultured Candidatus Cloacimonadota bacterium
CTCACAATTTAGGAACACTGCCCATTCTTATACACAACTTTTGAAGCTAACTCAACAATCACCCACCATTGTTTTAACTGATTCAATGAGAGATAGTACTTCGCTACAAGCATCCCCGCGTAAAAGAATCCGAGATAATCTGCCACTCTATTCAGTGCCAGGAGCTTTGTCTCTACAGGGTTATACCGATAAAGAGCCAGCAGCAATGCAACAATCAGCAGATTCATACCGAGAGGAAGATTCCTCACCCCGCGCATCAACCAGATTGCGGGAATGAATAGAATGAATAAAACTGGAATAAACCAGAGTATTAAAACGGGATTGTCAACAGGGTACACAAGTGAATGCCAGTAGTGAGAGAACGAGAATTCCATAGTTCGAGCACTGTATTGGATCAGCAGTGCTTTAGGAAAAAACGCAACTGTTGAAACTACCCAGTAAGGTAAGAGCAATCGAGTTGCTTTGTTCTGCAGCAGCACTCTGAAAGTGATCGGTTTATCGAGATTCGAATAGTAGAACAGAAGCCCGGATACAACTACAAAGAGTGGCATGAGAAAGCTAATGGGAATACCCAGCAACATAATCTGTAATGCAGGCCGTGCTGCTGCAGAAGGAGAACAGTGAACCAGCACAACAAAGAAAATCGCATAGTTATGCAGAGTATTCAGATACGGTATCCATGTTCTCTTTAATGCTGTATCTGACATCACTTACCTTCCAAACCGTTTTCATCTCTTTTTCCAGCAGTCAACAAAGGTGCAAGATTCTTTGTTATCTCCTCAAGCCAATGCTCAATTGTGAAGCTATCTGACAACCGGGTTGCGTTTTCCAGCAACCTGTTTGTCAATTCTGGCTCCTGTACAAGCCGCTTCACCGCATCTGTAATCTCCTGTGGACTACCTGGTGAAACCAGTAAGCCGTTCTCTTCGTGGTGGATAATCTCCGGAATACCACCTACTGGTGTTGCTACCACAGGTAATCGAAAAGCCATGGCTTCAGGTATGACTTTTGGAAATCCTTCACTCAAAGAGGGAATCACGAACAAATCAGAGTTACGATAAAGATTGAACAGAGGCGTACCGTGTTCGACATAACCCGGTAACTCAATCGAAGAGGCTATTCCAAGCTCGTGAGCTTGTGACTCCAGCGCCTTACGGGAAGGACCATCACCAACCAGAGTTGCTCTGACAGGCAATCCTGACTCTCGCATTTCAGCAACAGCTGAAACTAGATTTCCAAGACCTTTTTCAGGATCTAACCTGCCAACGAACAGGATTCGCAGTGGGTGCTTATCATAAACTACAGGATGAATTTTCTTACTAGATTGTACAATATCTCGCCTAGAGACGATCGGTAGAGCCACCCTAAAAACGCGGTCGAAGCTTTTCGAGAACTCCCTGTACATCTCATCACCAACTGCGAGAACTATCGGTTGAACCGGTATACGACGCAGTTTCCATTCCAGGTATGCGATTAGTGCCAGACCAAGTCTGCGTTTAAAACCACTATAGCGCAATTCAACAAGTCGTTTTATATTCTGACGAATCAATATCACCGGTATCTTTTTCCTAGCAACCATCTTGCGAATGATTGCCAGTGAGATAGGATGTGGCCAGGAAGTGAGGCTCAAATCAGCCAGGCGAGTAGCCTCGTTAATACGACGTTTTATCTCTCTCCATAAGAAGATCTGATTAGTAAACAGATTAAAAACATGAGTATAAAATGGTAGATGTTGCACGGCAATCTCTTTCGAGACCACATAAGTATCCGGAGTTGTTCCGGACACCTTTCGTCCAAGAAACTCAACCTTGTTAAAATAGTCCGCAGTAGCATTCATGAAGAGAAGATGAGCCTCCCCAGAAGAATACTCCTGATCTACCTTTGTATACAGCTGGTCATCAAAAACCAGAAGTTGCGACTGTATTTTTTCTGACATTTCTGCTTCCATACTCTACCGATTATCGTGGGAACGTCGGTTCAATATCTGGTATTTCTCCAAACATGAAGGCTCGACAGGAGAAATAGAAACCCACAGATCGCATTTCGAAAGGTGGTAACATATAAGGATCAGTCTGTTCCTTCTCACCTCACCCTTCCAATCCTCGAAAGTACATCAATACAATTCATAAGCTAAACTTCATAAATGATACAAGCTAAGCACCATCAGAGTAAATTTCTCTTATCCGCCAATTCCTCACATCCAGGATATCCCGTCCCTCCCAGATCCAGTCACTACCAGAAGGATGTTCAGTCAATGGCCTTATGAGGATGGGCGAAGCATCTCTGAAATGGGTTTCAACGTAATTCGCAATAATCCCGGTAGCAAAGTTGCATTTCCTGAAAATCCGGTTCAAGTTTGTACTGTTTGTGTTCCAAACATTGACTATGGAACCGGGGTGTGTTGAGCAGATAAACTGCAAAATAGTGCGTAGTCCCTGATCTGTATTTGAATCGAAATCAAGCAGATAGAATTTACCTTTCACTGGTGCAATACCTACTGCGTAAGCTTGCGTAGTACCATCTGAAAGATGCAGAAACCTGTATTTCGTATCTGGTTTTGAATATCGCCATCTCAGATACTCTTCATTCTCAAAAACATGAAATCCCGAAAAAGGGCTTTTCATTTCCAACTGAGTCTGCAAAAATGAATCTGTAAGCTCGTCAGCTTGTTTCACTACTTCCAACCTTCTACTACGAAGGGGAAACATGTTCAGAAAAAATCTACCCGGAAACCAGTGAAAACTACGTAAATAGGTTTTTGGAATGATTGGCTTCCACCCCAACTTAAGATAACCGTTCAGTGGTGGGGCGCTTGAACTCAGGTTAATGATACCACGGTATGAGCTCTGTTTGTACAAATCAAAGAGCGCCTTAGTTGTCCCTA
>CAZWYK010000150.1:0-2844 GCA_964638205.1 uncultured Candidatus Cloacimonadota bacterium
CAAATTAATTTCCAAATGACAAAATAAATCGTAATTATTTAGAATTTTATAATGTGTTATCGCTTTTTTACCAGAATTTGAAACTGCCATTTTTTTGCGGTCTGCCTTACTACGGTCGATAAAAGTCTCAATGATCGCTCCTTCATTTTGTGGCTCTCCCACCACGATAGCACGATAAATTTTCTCAATTTTTTTTTCTTGAAACATCCGCGAAAGAAGTGAGTGGGTACGATCATCTTTCGCCACAATGATAGCTCCCGTTGTATCTTTATCCAAACGATGCACAATACCAGGGCGCAAATTATGTCCACCTTCAGAAAGTTTATCCAACTTGAATTTAAGTGCATTAACCAGCGTCCCGCTTGATTTTCCCGCGGCAGGATGCACGACCAAATTTGCTTGTTTATTGATGATTGCTAAAAATTCATCTTCAAATAAAATTTCGAGAGGAATATCTTCTGGTTCAATTTTCTGTTCTTCTTTGGGTGGAATTTCTATTTTAATTACATCATCAATTTGCAATTTAAAACTTTTTTTAACTATCTCATTGTTGACCAAAATGTGGTGTTCTTTCACCAATTTATCAATGTAACTGCGCGAAAATAACTCTTCTATTTTCTGTTCTACCAAAAATTGGTCAAGCCGCTTCCCATCATCATTTTGTACAATTATTTTCATCATTCAACTTCTTTTTCTTGTTTTTTCTTTTGAATATTAGTCAGTGCAAGAATGGCACCGGTTGCAGCCCCATCTAAATTACGGATAATTCTGCCATTTATGATAATGTGCCTCTTTAAATTTGGCAAAAAAAATTGATGTGCAGCTTGTTTCGTTTGCGTTTGCAAAATTTTGATCGCATATTTTTTGATATTATTCTCTATTTCTGGTGGAAAATTTGTATTGAGCAAATTTGTTTTTTCTTGAATACTCGCAAAAGTTTCCACAACTGGATCGTTGATATAGATAATATTTCCATTAAAATCTAAAATAATAAATCCATTATCACTCAAATTCAAAATCGCATTGATACGCTGATGATGCTCTATTACTTTATCCTTTTTCAATTTATCAAACATTTGAATAGATTGCAAAGTTTCAGCGATTGTTTCTGAAAGCTCGTAAAACTCGTCTTTCCGCTTTTCATCAAGGTTTACTTCAATTGAATACAAGCCTTTACCGATATCTTTCAATAAATTTTTGATATTAGAAAATGATCTTTTTAATGAAATTGGAAGGTAGAAAAAAAGAAGTAATAGGAAGAAAAATTGCAATAAAAATGTAACAACTATCGTGTTTTGAAAATTCAATTTCAATAAATTTAAATCGGAAAATATTTCCATGTTTACGAGCAAATAACCAGCTTGAAACAACGAAATCAACAAAATTATGAATGATAAAAATCTAATTTTATTTTTCATATTTCCTCCAAAGTTTCCTGAATTAAATCGTTAATTTTACCCTTTTGACCAATCAGTACGATAATGTCACCATCTTCCACCACATCATTTGCACCAGGCATTTCGTTGATATTTTTTTCAATGATATTTTCGCCATCTTCCGTAATTTTATGTTGATCGTGTTTAATGGCGATTATATTTATCTTCTTTTTCGTGGGAAGTGCTAAGTCTTGGAGCGTTCTAGCAACCCACGATTTTGGTGCCACAATTTCCAAAATACTATGACCACTAGAAAGATCAATGTATTCCAAAATTGAGTTTGAAATTAATGTATTCGCTAACTGTTTGCCTATTTGCTCTTCTGGAAAAATGATATTTTGAATACCCATTAACTCCAAAATGCGACCATGAATTTTGCTATCTACCTTGGCGTGAATGTTATTTACACCAATTTTTTTGAGGATTACACTGGTTAAAACGCTTACTTCAATATTGTTACCAATCGCCAAAATAACCGCATCTGTATCTTGGATTCGATTTTGTTTCAGCGCCTTTTCATCGGTGCTATTTAGTTTTATCGCAACCGAAACGCGACCACTAATTTCATCAACTAATTTTTGATTATTATCAATAGCAATAACTTCCGCCCCTTTTTCATAAAGCGTAGTTGCCACATTCAAACCAAATTTTCCTAAACCAATTACTGCAAATTTTGCCATAATTTTCTCCTATTAAATTTAACCAATGCTGATTTTTTCTTCCACAAATTTAAAAGTAGATTTTTCACTTCTTTCCGAGATTGCGTAAATCAAGGTAAGAGGACCAACTCTTCCCAAAAACATCAAAAGAATGATGATAATTTTCCCATAATTCGATAAAAAAGCAGTAATTCCACGCGAAAGACCGACCGTTCCAAATGCAGAAACTGCTTCAAAAATAATTTTCTCAAACGAAAATGGCTCAATTAATAACAGTAGAAAAAGCATAAACGCCACAAAAGAAATTGAAATCGCGACCAATGCCATCACGCGTCGAATTATTTCGTCCGAAACGCGTCGTTTAAAAATATTTACATCTCGATTCCCCCTAAACATCGCGAAAACAGAGACAATTACAACGATAAAAGCAGTCGTTTTGATACCCCCACCCGTCGAACCTGGGGATGCACCGATAAACATTAAAATGATAGAAAGAAAAGATGAGCTTTTCGCTAAATTAGCGTTGTCAATCGTATTGAAACCAGCAGTTCGCGTTGTAACAGACTGAAAACACGATGCGTAAATTCGTTCCGAAAACGAGAAATCTTTCATTTCATTGTTGTACTCTGCAATGTAAAAACCAACCATCCCCAAAATTATCAGAAAAAATGTAGCAGAAATAACGATTTTTGTGTGAAGTGAAAGCCGTTTTATCGTTCGTTTTTTGAAAATATTTTTCGTCAAATCGG
>CAZWYK010000151.1:0-2806 GCA_964638205.1 uncultured Candidatus Cloacimonadota bacterium
TTTTACTGTTATAATGATCGACAGGTGCATAATCATCAGTTAGAATAGGAACATCAATTTCGATTTCTTCTGTCCAGAGATGTTTAAGATATTTATTTAATTCTGGATCATCATTTTCAAAAATCGGTTTGTCATTTGATTTCAATGCAACGATCATTACATTTTGAAGCATTTTTCCATCATCAGGATTGGAAACAGGGAACAAATATACTTGCGGGAATATATCTTTATAAGTAGCATATTCAGCTCTCAAAAATTGCCCTTTATCACCTTCTATCGATGATATTACATTAATAACGGCAACGCCATCTTCATTTAGAAGATCATAAACTTTTTTAGCAGTTTCAATTGTCGTTAATTGATATGGTAAAGAATAATGAGAATTAAATACATCACACATAAAAACATCATATTTATCTTGTATTCTGTTTATAAATATTCTGCCGTCTTCATGAAAAATGTTTAGTCTTGGATTTTCTTTTAATCTAAAATATTTCCTGGCGAGTTCGGTTAATTCTGGATCGATCTCAACGACATCTATTTCTGCATCTGAATATTTCTTTAAATAATGTTTTGGATAAGAATAAGCAGCTCCACCAAGCATTAAAGTTTTCTGAAAATCAGGTTTAAAATGTTTTGCCAGATCATAAAATTTTGTATATGGGACAGCCAATTCATCACTTTGTAAAAACATCAAAGAACTATTCAAGTATCCGGTTCTCATAACTAAAATACCTTTACCTGTTAATGCGTCTTTCGCTTTGTGTATCCAAACCCTGTTATATTGGGTGTCAATATCAATGAATCGTGTTTCTTTATAAGAAAAATTCAGGTAAATGACAGCAAAAAACAATATCATTCTTACGATCAGTAATTTTTTATAAAATATTATGATCGATGTGATCAGAAGGATCAATGATATTAAATACAGAATTTTCGTACTTCCGAAAAAGGGAATCAGAACAAATCCTGCTAAAAAAGTTCCGACAATACTTCCGACAGTTGAGATTGCATATAGATTTCCTACTGTTCTACCCGAATTTTCGAGCTTTTTCATTTTCAGTTTAACAGCGTAAGGAGAGACCATTCCCAAAAAAACACTGGGAAAAGCAAATAGAATTATTACTACGATCAAGGAACTCCATCTGATATCGACAGATGTTTTGTGTAGTGTTTCCAATAAAATATTCAGAACACTATCTTTAATTAGAGTTGTGAATCCAAGTAGAATGGCAGCGAAAAAAATTATCATGGAAAAAGTCTTTAGATTTGGATTTTTATCAGCAATTTTTCCTCCATACCAATATCCAAAACTCAAACTTCCCAAGACTACTCCAATCAAACTTGCCCAGACAAAAATCGAAGTTCCTAAATAAGGTGCGAGAATTCTTGAACCCGTCAGCTCGAAGATCATAACAACTGCACCGCAGGTGAAAACAATAATTTCTAAAACATACTTTTTAAGTTCGATTTCTTTATTTGATTCAATTCTTTTTTGTTCTTGCATAATCCTTCCTTAATAAATATTATTATTTTTTTTGCATTTAAAAAAAACAATGCTCTTTTTGTCAATTGACATTTTTCACTGAAAAATTAAAGTTGTGACAGTAAAATCATTAAATTCGTCAAAAATTCTTCCGGTTTATTAGGGAGATGGTTCGGTTATTTTTAAAAGTTTTTGGTACAACACTGACTATGTACCCGGGGATGGAAGATTAATGAAAATTAATCTCAATAATTTTTCAGACAGCACTATAGTTGATTTAAAGAATGATCCTTATATTATCAAAAAAAATATTAAAGTTGGATGTTTTCTTAATTTTATAATTGTGAAAAAGGATTATCTATGGGTCTCAGATATTACTCTCGGTACTCAACCGCATCTACATAAAGTATCTTTGAAAGATTTAACTGTTCAGGACAGTGGGGAAGTATTCAAATCCGGAATTATTGAAGGAACCCAAGCTGGTTGTGCGGATGACTCTTATATTTATCTGGGTGGAAATGCTAACGACATGGTCAGGTTCAAATTCTCTGATGAATCTATTATAAGAAATGAGAGTTTTAAAAATGTTTCGATGCATTGTATGGTGGAAGATGGCAAATTTATATATGCAATTGAAATGGTTAAACGGAGTTAAAAAAATATGAACCTAAAATACGCTACTACGCTCGAGCATATTTCAGAAAAACAGCTGAATGGATTTTTTGTAAATTGGCCAAATCCTCCAACTTCCAAAACACATCTGGAAATTTTACAAAATAGTTCCCACATTGTTCTGGCAATAGACGAAAACTCAAAAAATGTTGTCGGATTTATCAATGCTATTTCTGATAATATTTTAAGTGCATACATTCCGCTTTTAGAAGTTTTACCAAATTTTCAAAATCAAGGAATTGGAAAAGAATTGGTAACAAACATGCTAGCTCAATTATCCAAACTCTACATGATAGATGTAGTCTGCGATAGCTCAGTTAAGCCCTTTTATGAAAAACTTGGTTTACGGCCACTTATTGGAATGGTGAAGAGAAATTATCAAAATCAAAATGGATGTAAAACATGACAGAAAAACTGAATCAATTCATCAGCATTCTAAAACCGTACCGACAAGATATGCACACAAATTATATTCAAAAAATATTATTGATAACGACCCCGCAGTAAAGCAAGGTCTACTAATTTTACATCTAACAGAATTTAATACATTTTTAAGTAAATAAATTAACAATTTATTCTTTAGGCAGTTGAGATTTTCTATATTTAATTTGCATTCCTTTAAGAAAATTTCGTAGAATTTGATCTTTG
>CAZWYK010000152.1:0-2765 GCA_964638205.1 uncultured Candidatus Cloacimonadota bacterium
AGTGTACACAGCGACTACTGCTACGACTATACCGACAACTGCACTAACTAACGACTTAAACCAACCCATTACATTACCTCAAATGTTTTAACTTTGGGTTTATTGGTATCTTCAACTAAACCGTACTCGTAACCTTCGAACAAACTCGCAATGTACTCGTTCACATCGCGTTTTTTACCCCAATTCTTACACTGATTAAACAACGCTTTAGCTTTTTTGTCTTTATCTTTGATGGTATCATCGATGTAAACTGCACTTACAGCGAGAATAAAATCAGTTGTAAATCCATTCGACACCACTTGTCCAATCAAAATACCGTTAACCTTCTTATCGTCTTTTGAAATTAACACAACTGCGTTATCTTTCACCATTGCGTTTCTGATGTTGTCTTTTGCAACGGATTTAACAAACGGAAAATCAATACATCCTGCGTACTGCTCTAGTAAGTTAGTAATCGGTTTAATATCTTTTGCTACTGCTTCACGAATCATGCGTTCACCCACTTTAAATTATTTTGAATTCTTGATATTTGTGATTTATCAACACCGTACAACTCAGCAAACTCAACACCTGCGATACGCTTAGTTCTAATATCGTGTACTTGTTCTGTTGTTAGTTTCGATGCAGGATTATCTTCACCAAACATGCGTGCTTGTCTGTTTTTAGCACATTTATCATCCATGTTATCTTGATGTGTACCTACCTTCAAATGTCTAGGATTAACGCAACTAGGGTTATCACAGGTATGCATTACGAACAAGTTTTCAGGTATTTCACCGTTGTGAATTGTATAACTGAACCTATGTGCGTACATAAGTTTGTTATCAACACTAAATCTACCGTAACCTTGTTTATTTTTACTAGCCTGCCAATCCCAACACACCGAACTATCAGTAAAATCGAACTTGTTGAAGAATCGCGTTAATGTATTCCAATTAATATCTGATTTATTAATCATGATTTACCCCATTTCAAATCCTTAATTGCTTCGGTACTGTACTCGAAGAATTTATCACCCGGGAAAAAGCGTTGTTGACTACCATCGTTTGTTTTTCTACCTGATGTAAAATCAAAATCAGCAAAATGAGCCGATGTTTGAAATGTAACTGTACTAGTATCAGTACTATCAACAACAGTAGCACCTGTAAATCTACCCGAATACCAAAGCACAGGGTCTACAAGTGAACTTAAATCAGTACTACTGAAAAAAGCTTTGTAAATGCGTATTTCTTTATGTAAGTAGTTGTCTGATAATGCGATGTTTCTAAAAGTATCAGGTACACCTGTGAAGGTAATGTTCACCGTTCCAATGTTAGGTTGCTCACGCTCATTAACAGCAGTGTGTTCCATGAATTTACCTTGTGCGTAGTATGTTTGAGTACCTGAACTAGTATCAGTTGTAGTAGTTAAATCATAACCCGCACTCGTAAAGTACAGTGGAGTATCCAATTCCAATTCAACTAAATCAGCAAGTATAAAATTACCGCTGTTCAGTATCGCTAATGTTGATGCATCTAAACCTCTAGCCATTACAAACTTTCCTGTAGTTTAAGTGCAATTGTTGCGTTACCATTAAGTACATAGTTAACTTGTTGGTCTTGTTGAACGTTAAACACTCTAAATGATATATCTTTAAAAACAATCTGCTCACCGTTACTAACAGGTGCGAATAAGTTAGGGTAGAAGTTAATAGTACCACCACCCGTTCCATCAATAGTTACATCATCGGTTACTTTATAAACCTTGGTATGTCCACTGAATTTGATAAAATCACCTGCTAACAAGCACTGTGTTTCATCTGCACCTATTGCCGTGAATAGTCCACTAGTAAAATCAGTATCGAATGTGATACTACTAGCACCAATACTAGCACTTGCAGTTGTTAACATTGTTTCTGATGTTAATGGGTTTGCAGTAATAACATCATTGATACTACCATCAGTACTACCAATTTCAGGTATCACGATGTCGAAATCATACAAACTATTGCGTTGTTTGTTTAAAAACGCCATAATAGGTTTTGCTTGTGCTCTAGTTAAGTTAGGGTAGGCAATATCAAACTTAAAGTAGTGTGATAGTATCTGCTTACGCTGTGATTTACCCGATGTAGAAATCGTTGATACTGTGGGCGTAATTTCAGTAACTCTAACGCTTCTAAAACTGTTATTTGGTAATGTACCTGACATAGTTAATCCTTATAATCGTGCATCATAGCCCGCATCTTCATGCGCATTTCTAATCATGCCAATAATCATATCTTGGCGTTCTGCTATTAATTCATCAATACCACTTGCATCAACTGCATTGATTTCAAATGTAATATTAGTAGTGCTACCGTTCTGTAGTTCACCGTTATTTACGATACTACCTGTTTTACCCGGCACAAACAACTCTGGCCCTTTCTCACCAACCATGTAAGGCTTGTTACCTGTTACAGTACCACCGAATTGTCTACCTTGGTATTGCTGTGCTCTAATAGTCGCTACATTCGCTAAACCCGATGCTAGAACTACTGCACCTGTAATAAGACCGAATACACCACCTTGTGCTAACGCCTTGGTAACACCTGTCATGGTGTTCATGATTGCATTAGCGATGTTAAATGCTTTAGCAAGTTCAAACGCTTTACGACTATGTTGTCCTAATGCAGTAAGTGCTTCTGCTCCTTGCGAAATTGCCCATTGAGTTTTTTCTGTTTCTGTTTTCTTTTCAAAGTCTGCTCTTTCTTGAGCCATTTGCTTTGAAGTTTCAGTATTAAACCCTTG
>CAZWYK010000153.1:0-2756 GCA_964638205.1 uncultured Candidatus Cloacimonadota bacterium
TATCAAGGAGGAAGAGTGTTCACAACATGGAAAAACTATACCATACAAATATAGAGAAATAGAAATTGAAAAATATCTTAATCTCACAAAAAATCTCTTGAAATTAAATGAACTTCCTCCATTGATTAAGGGAGTGAGGGGCACATCTAACAAAGATCATACACCTGAGAATCTGGTTAAGGGGGTGTTAAGGGCTATTCACAATGTTAATGTGAATAAAGATGGGACAATTAGATTTGACATGACAGAAATGTCTTTGACACATTTTACACCATTTGAGATAAAAACCCCTTTTGAGAAACTTAAAGAGTTAGGGTATGATAAGGATATTTATGGAAAAGACCTTGTTGATGACAATCAAGTTTTAGAGTTAAAACCCCAGGATGTGGTTTTACCTAATTGCAAGGATGCCGCTGAGGAGGGGGCAGATATTGTTTTATTTAAAATAGCTAATTTTATTGATGATCTTTTGGAAAAATTTTATGGAGTTGGTAGATTCTATAATTTAAAATCTAAAGAAGATCTGATTGGGCATTTGATTATTAGTTTAGCCCCCCATACCTCTGCTGGAATCTTGGGAAGAGTGATTGGATTTTCTGATACCCAAGGAGGATATGCTCACCCGCTATGGCATTCTGCCCAACGTAGAGATTGTGATGGGGATGAATGTGGGGTGATGTTGATGATGGATGGATTTTTGAATTTTTCTAGAAAATATTTGCCTGCCCATAGGGGGGCCACCCAAGATGCTTGTTTAGTTTTATCTACTAATTTGATTGCAAGTGAAGTTGATGACATGGTGTTTAATATGGATATTGCGTGGGAATATCCTTTAGAATTTTATAAAGCTTGTGAGCAATACAAAGAACCATATGATATTAAAATTGAACAACTTAATGAAAATCTTGGAACTCCTAAAGAATTTGCGGGATATGGGTATACACACCCTACTTCGAACATTAATGATGGTGTCCTCTGTAGTTCATATAAATCATTGCCCACTATGAAAGAAAAAGTTGAAGGGCAAATGAGCCTTGCTCATAAAATTAGATCTGTTGACAAAGATGATGTTGCACGTTTGGTTATAGAAAGACATTTTATTAGGGATTTGAAAGGTAATCTTCGTAAATTTAGTATGCAACAATTTAGATGTGTTAAATGTAATGAGAAATTTCGTAGACCTCCACTAGTTGGCAAATGTACTAAATGTAGTGGCAAATTATTATTCACTATTTCTGAAGGATCTGTAACTAAATATTTGGGCCACACCTTGTTTTTAGCTTCACAATATAATTTGCCTCCTTATTCTAAACAAGCTATAGAATTATTAAAGCAAAGAATTGAGTGTGTATTTATGAAAGATCCAGATAAACAAAGTGGATTGAAAGAGTTCTTTAGTTAATCTCAAAAGAAAATATGTTTTGGATTAATTTTCATCTTTTTTAAGTTTTATGGTTGTTTAAGTGTATTTCTTTTTACAGGTTATTTTATTAATCATAAAAATGACCATTCTTTTTTTAGGATGGAAAATGTTGTTTTGTATGATAAAATTATAACACGATTGCGTTCTTTTTTCCAAGGCAGGAAAAATTTTGTTGAAGTTCCTGCGCAATCGAGACTTTCAATATTGGCTGCTTGTGAAGATCCCTCTACAATTTCACAGTTTGTTTTTGATGGGGTGGGTTATCCTTTACCCCAAACCGGACAAATGTGGTTAGAAAGAGAATTGTTGGAGGATTCTTCTTTACCAGGGGTGTTTTGTCAAACTACTAGTTATAGGGATGAACCAAATCCTGTCGAAGGAAGGCATGATAAAATTTTCCCAATGTTTGAGTTTGAGGCTAAGGGTGGGATTGAAGATTTAAAGAAATTAGAATCTGAACTTCTTGAGCACCTTGGTTTTCCTAAACCTGTGTCCGTTCACTATGAAGACGCTTGTAAATATTATGAAACCCATGAATTGAGACATGAACATGAAGATATGATGTGGAGAGATTATAGTCCTGCTGTTAGCTTGGAATTATTTCCACAACGCACTCACCCATTTTGGAACATGAGGCATATTGGAGATGGCTTGTATAACAAGGTAGATGTATTACTTTATGGAATGGAAACAATTGGGAGTGCGGAGAGATCCACTAATGTTGATGAGATGTATGATGCTTTTTTGAATATTTCTGATGGAGAATATAGTCAGTTGTTGTTTGATAAGTTTGGTAAGAAAAGGGTTGTTAAAGAGCTTGAAGACTATTTATCTCTTGAGATGTTCCCTAGGTTTGGCGGGGGGATGGGTGTTACTCGATTAGCTAGAGCCTATGATCTCGCAGGTTTCAAACTTATTGAGAAGCTTGGAGATTAAACCACCCCTGGATTTTAGATAAAATATAATATAACTGGGAGCAATAAGCATCCCATTAAATGGTTTCTTCCTACTCCTATGAGGGGTGGAACGATTCCAAGAGATGTTGAAATTAATAAGACCATTATACCATATTTCCCTGAGAGAAAGATAGTGAGCGCAAAAATCAAGAGTATGATAAACGAGCAGATTGCAGTATAATTTACCTTTGTCATTAATCTTGCGAATCCTTTTGTTAAGTTTATCGTAAGAAAAGTTGCAACTCCTGCTACCACCAATGCCACTCCAAAAAACAATATTAAATTTGTTAATGTGAATGATTCCATGATTTTTGACACTGTGACTATTGCTCCATTTCTAGCTTTGTCTAAGATGTAGAGGGCTATAAAACTCATTA
>CAZWYK010000154.1:0-2744 GCA_964638205.1 uncultured Candidatus Cloacimonadota bacterium
CTTCTGTAAGCACCCCCGGGGGGGAGTATTTCCCGTGAATGGGCGCAAAAAAAAGTGCACTTACCACCCCTAGAAAACTCTCCCCCCCATATAGGAGATTTTTGAATCCCATAAATTAGTCACTGCTACTTATACTTCTCCTCGAGCTTGTTGTACTTGTTCCTCAAGACACCTGACTCAGCCCCAGATGTGGCACAATAATCCCACAGCATCAAACAGGTCATTTACTGTCAATCGAAGTAACTGACAACCTGCAGACTGATATCCGCGAAAAAACACAGATAACTCTAATTATGCAATTCAGCTGAAAGGGTGGGTAAAACTAGGATGAGCAAAAAACACAATCAGGAGTTACATATGGCTATGTTAAAAGAGCACTTAAGAAAGAAAAGTGAGATGAGTGCAGAAACCGGATCTTTTTTTCAAGATGCTAATATGTATTAGAGAGCACGAATTGGACATGTATGACAATTGGGTTGTGTAATAGGAGTAAAGGCTATGAAAAACAATAAGATAACGACATTCGAGTCCAAAACCCTGCTGAACTCGGTCAGAGACGACTCTAAATGCGCTCTTTTTTTCAACAGCCTGATACGTATAGATGATGAGCGAAGAAGACACAGTCGGACAGTAAATGCACGGAGGTAATATGTTTATGAAAAAAAGGACACTTGATGAATCCACAGGGGTGAGTAATCTGCCAATAACCAACATGCAAGCTGCTGAATTGCTTGATGTTAGTTCAAGAACACTAAGGCGATGGCAAAAGCTATACAATTTACCTGCACATAAGATTGGTCGTAGAATATACTACTTCGAGTCTGAGATCATGGAATTTGTCAAATCTAAAAAAGGAACATCGACGATGGAAACATGTGAAAAATAACTGGGGAGGAAGATGGTTTTAGAACTGAAGTATACTAATATCCGCTCCGCCTATCAAATCCGTAGGTTGGTTTGCCAATGGGGGAACAACCTATGAAGTTAGCAAAACTATCGCTCATCAAAGTCCCTGACCTTGAGACTCTAACGCCTAATCTGGATAAGTCCAGCATAATTCAGAAGTACTCGGGGCAACCGCTCCAGCAATTTGATCTGAATTTGACACATCCCGATTGCGACAACATCTTCAACGGCCCCTATCTGATCAGCACACACACCTATACAGATGGAATCCGCCGTTCGGATAACTGGCTGGGGTGTGAGATGCTATTCTTGGATTTCGATAGCAAAGAACATCAGGTGACACCAGAACAGATACTTCCCCGGTTGAACGGCTTGAATTACTACCTAAACTATAGCAATGGCCACGATCCCGAGAGTGGATTCGTTAAGTTCCACCTTTACCTGCCTTTAGATTCGGTGATCACCGATCCAGCAACCTTTGCTGCTCTCTGGAAAGCCATGAAGCTTCGCTTCCCCGAAATGGACACATCCTGTGGTGACCTTGCTCGGCTAAGTCTTAGAGGCAATTCGGAATATCCGACTCTATTCGTAGGGGATCAGCAGAATCTGAATGTTAAGCAAGCTCTAGCTGAGCTAGATGAGCACAGACTTCAGGGAACTAACAACCAGCTTCAAGATACGGCTCGCGTGTCGTCTGCTTCTTCGAAGAGTAAGTCAGATAGTCACGAAATCTTCGCACTAGAGACACCGATCAAGTTTGATGATGGCCATATAACTACACTTGGTGATTTAGACCCCGAATCCAAGACTCAGTTTCTTTGCCCGATTTGCGGCGAGTCACCCGGAAGAGGGAATGCCGGAAAGCACAACGCAACTTATCAGCTATCGCGCAGCGATGGAAAGCCGATTGTTTACTGTAGCTCCTGTGCAGCAGAAGGTCGTGGTGTGGGCAGGAGTGGTGTTTACAATCTGGCATTGGATGATCAGCACAAGTGGTTAGAGAAGAAGAATGACTTCATTGTTTTCCGAGACAAAGTCACCGGCAAGCTAGTCTATCGGTATTATTCTAAGGCCATGCAGGACTATGACCATACCATGGTGGATAAGGGATTCATCAAAGATCTCTTTGTTGATGGTGACTATCAGGGGCAGTCTAGTGCTAATCATCCTGTTAAAAATGTTACTTGGTACGGAGCAGCATGTTATTGTGACTGGATCAGTATAATGGAAGGACTAGTCCCCTTTTATCAAGGAGATTGGTCCACTGACGCAGATCATAATCCCTACTCAGCTGAGGGCTATACTCTACCGACAGAAGCAGAATGGGAATATGCGGTCCGATTTAACGATGGCCGGACTTTTCCTTGGGGAGAAGATTCTCCTGACTGCGAGTTGACCAACGCGCAACCCCTAGAGTATTATTGTGTGGGTTGGACAGCTCCCGTTGGTTTCCATCCCCTTGGATCAAGCCATCTTGGTCTGCATGATATGGCGGGTAATCTCTACGAATGGTGCTGTGACGGATTCGGTTATTACACAAGCGATCCACAGATTGACCCTCTTCGAACATCCGGTGGTTCAATTCGTGTTCTACGTGGTGGCAACTGGGGCAGTTATCCAAACGATCTGAGATGTACAGATCGATACAGCAGTAATATTACTAATAAAGGTTCTACAATCGGCTTTCGCGTCGCTCGCACTGCCAACCCGTAGGCTACCCCCGGCAGGCTACGAAAGCCCGTTTAGCACTGTAAGTCGAGTATTTCGTAGGACATAAAATCGGGTAGCGTACACCTTTTAATCAGACGGTCGCTGGTTCGAGCCCAGCCGCCTTCATT
>CAZWYK010000155.1:0-2720 GCA_964638205.1 uncultured Candidatus Cloacimonadota bacterium
TACGTCGACGATTGGCGCGGCTGGGATTTTGTGGATGCTCCTGAGCTTTATAGTATTGCACTCGGCGATTTTACAGAACAAGACAACGATGCTTCTGATGAACTGAATCATGGCACTCACGTTGCTGGGATTATCGCGGCAGACACAAATAATAACGAAGGAATTAGTGGTATTTGTTGGAATATTTCGATTCTACCAATTCGAGCTGGTTTTAAAACAATTGATGGAATGGGCTATTTACAGGATGATGATGCTGCTGCTGGAATTATTTATGCTGCCGACATGGGTGCCGAGGTGGTTAATATCAGTTGGGGAGATGTAAACTTTTCCCAAATCATTGCCGATGCGTGCGATTATGCAACTCAAAAAGGAGTTATCATTATTGCATCTGCTGGCAACGAAGGCTGTGAAGTTATCACTTATCCCGGAAAATTAGCATCAACAATTTCGGTTGGTGCGGTTGATACAGAAAAAGAATTAACTTCGTTTTCCAGTTTCGGCTCACAACTTGATTTAGTTGCCCCAGGAAAAGACATCATTAGTTCTTATGGTAACGAAACAGAAAATTTATATTTTTCTCTTTCTGGCACATCAATGTCAGCTCCATTCGTAAGTGCCGCAACGGCACTACTCCTCTCCGTAGAACCAAGTTTAAATAGTCAAGAAGTACGTGGAAAATTAATTTCTTCCACCATCGATCTCGGTGCGACTGGTTTTGATAATCTTTATGGTAACGGTTTTTTAGATATTTACAGCTTACTCACAAATGATAATTTTCCAATCATTGAAATTTCCGCACCATTAGATAACGCTGGAATTAGTGAAGATTTTGAGATTTTTGGCACAGTAACTGCTCCTAATTTTTGGAGATATTCCGTTCAATATACATCTTCCGCATTACCAGAAATAGAAGATTGGCTCGATGTTGACGCCAATAATCCATTCTATTACGATGAAGTTGAAAATGGTTGCCTCGCCACCTTTAACATTGACACAATTCAGGATACAACCTATCAAATTAAGGTGGAGTATTCAACTCCCGCAAACCAACTTTTTACTGATATTACCACTGTTCACATAAATAGAAACGCAGCAACCTTTATAGACAGTTTAGCGACCACAATGAAAAGGTATTGCGGTGAAAACCCACATTATTTTCTACAGTCTGTCTTTGATGAAAAAGTGTTTTTGCAAATAAAAGCACCCCCTTCAACAGAATATTTTTTGGCGACAAATTCCGCTGATTCTATCCAAATTTGTGAAATTCCAAACTGCTATGACGGTAGCGATAATGTTGCCATAAAAGCGGTCAATCTTGCTGGGCTAGAAACAATTATCGAGAATGAAAACAACTATTTTTTCGAGCCCAACTATCAATCAATCAACACTCATTCTTTTACGCAGGACACCTTCAGTGCAAATGAATTAACCGCAATTCGTAAAACGCATGATTTTAATGAAAATGGAAAAAGTGAAATTATCGCACTTTTAGGAAATACTGAAGATTCACGCATTCTTGCCGCTGTTGAAATTAGTGAAAATAATAATTCTGCTATGACAAACTTCTTTTCAGAAGAAATTTGGCCACACGACCTAGGTGACTCAAATAATGATGGAAAACTTGAAATTTTTGGAATTCAAAACAATTATCCCATAATTTATGATTACACAACTCCAGCTATCACATATCCCAATATCATTGTTATCGTTGATACTATTACCGCTTACGGCGGAAATTTTTGCGACTACAACAACGATGGCATTGACGATTTAATCGTTGTCGGTGATGTAAATTCTACTCGCCATTCATTAATTTTATATCAAAGACTGGAAAATGGTAGTTTTTTTTTAGATGGCGTTATTCCAAATACGCTCACCGACGGGAAATTTGTTAACCGCGTCTATTGTGATTTCCTGGATGATAACCCATTTGTTGATATTTTAATTGCTGATAATAAAGGAAACATTGTTGTTTATGAAATCATTGAAGATGAAATTAGTGCATCGTGGCAAACAAAGTTACCTGTTCCAGAAGCATACTATTCAGCAATTGGTGATTTTGATGGTGATGGTGGTAATGAGTTTTGCGTCGGTGGATATATGTATGAACCCTCCCAACCTGAAAAGTCATTTTCATATTTTGCTTTTTTCAAATATGAAGATAATGACTATAATTTAGTTGACTACGTCAGTTTTGGAGAGGTTGAATCAAAAAATTCTATCGCAACAGCTGATTTTAATGGTGATGATGATGATGAAATAATTATTGCTGTTCCACCTAATATCTATGTTATTGACTACAATAATGGTAATTATTTACCAATTTGGCAAGGTGAAACCGTCAAGACTTCTCAAAATGTAATTGCCGCAAAATCGACAACTGAGCAAGAAGATGGCTTTATCGTTGCAAACATTCAAAATGGAGAAGAGCTTGCTTCTTCAATCATGAAAATTGATTTAGAAGGCATCAACTTTAGTGGTCCAGCGACACCATCTTTTTTTGAAGCAATTCCAATTGATTCCACAAAAATAAAATTATCGTGGATAGCTGACAATTTTGATTATTTCAAAATATATAAAAAAGAAAATGATAACACTGCCTTGATTGATTCAACCACAAATCTGTCGTTTGTAGATAGCTTATTAACCGTTGGTGACACCGTTTCATACCAAATCACAAAAATTGATTTATCGCTTTCCCCTTGTGAAAGTTTACCAAC
>CAZWYK010000156.1:0-2720 GCA_964638205.1 uncultured Candidatus Cloacimonadota bacterium
ATGTGTCGCAATTCTCTTTCTGGATGTTTTTTGAAGTTCATAATTTTCTCCTAAAAGTTTAATTTAAAAAGCCATTTTATATTTTTTTAATCCTGTCAATAAATCAACTATTCCCATAATTGCTCTTTAGATGAATCAGCTTTTACTCGGTAAAAAATTCCTCTTTCAAAAAGAAGTGCTTCTCCTTTATCTCCATTTTTTATTCCAGTATCTACCGGAATTACACTATTCTTAAAAAAAGGATTAATAAAATCTTGTGTAGTGTGTCCAACAACTATTTTATTCACGCCAATATCAGCTAATAAATGCAATAATTCATCTTGCTTGATCTGAGCAGATGTTTTTGTATTTTGAAAATAGCCACGATACCACAAAGGTCCTTCGCTTCTAAAAAGAAAATTAAGCAATTCATCTTGTTTTATTTTATCTTTTGGGGTATCAATATTGTTTCGAATAAAGTTATTGATTTTTTGAAAATCTTGATGATTATTTAACAATTTTGGATGAATACCGGCATGCACAAAAAGAACATCATTTATTTTTATTATCGTGTGTTTAGTTCTGAGCCAACGTCCAAATTCGGAACTAGGTGAATATAGGTTTTTATGATCTAATTGCATAAGTTTTGCAGTTTTCTTGTATTTATCTGCAACATAACGATTATCACCTTGCAAGACCATTATCTCGTGATTTCCCATAAGATAATGTACTCTCCCTTTAAAATTTTCAGCTTGCATTTCCAATTTATGGATAAGCCACAGACATTCTGTAACTTTATCTCCGCGATCAAAGACATCTCCAAGAATGATAAGATGACCATTACCCCAAGCCCAATCGAGATTTGCATCGATAATTTTATTATCTTTTAATATTTTCACCATTCTGTCATATTGACCATGAATATCGCTGATAACAAAAAATTTATAAACATTAGAAAATATGTTTGGAATAATTTCAGGAAGATATGAGGAAATTTCAAACTTTCCTTCGAATTCTTCAAGTTCAAATGTGAATTGTCCCTTCTTTTTTATTGTTATGTCTTGCGAAACATAATTGTCATCTGCTATATACTTAATTGTTATATTTTCATTTTCCCAGAATACATAAGGACCATCAGTCAATTTTGCTGTTGAATCAGCTTTATTGAATTGAATTTCCTGAGCAAAACAAGATATAAAAATAAATAAAGTAAAAATAATAAATATTTTTCTTCGCATATCAACCTCCAATATTTTTTAAGTTGTCATTCCGCATTTGATGAGGAATTTAAATTTGTTTAAAAAGAACTTACGTCAAGAATTTTGCAGATTAATTATTATTAATAAATTTCTATTTTAAGTAATCTTCCATCAATATTTCCATTTTTAAGCGGTATTTTTCGTGATGGTTTTAAACCAATTGCTGGGATTAATGTGCGATCGCCAACATAGATATAGGCAGTTGAATTTTTACATTTTTGTTTAAGAAAATCCCCAAACTCTTTGTAGAGTTTTGTAACACTTTCTTCATCGCCCAAGCGAATTCCGTAGGGTGGATTGCAGACAATTATTGCATTGTGGATTTCGGGTAAATTTTTGAAGTTGGATTGTTGATAGTTAGCTAAATTTCCAGAAGGAAAAGTGTTTGCATTTGCGGTTGCGTCCTTAATTGCGTGAAAGCTAACATCGCTTCCAAAAAGTAAATTTTCAGGTAACTCACGTAAATTACGGCTACTATTTTCCCTCACCTTTAACCATTCGGTTTTGTCAAAATCTGGCAGATTTTCAAAACCAAATTTGGTTCTTTTATGATTTGCGGGAATTCTGCAATAGTGCATCAATGCTTCGCAAAGTAGCGTTCCGCTACCACACATTGGATCGTAAAGTGGTGTCTTGCCATTCCATCCAGAAAGCCGAATGATAGTGGCTGCCAAAGTTTCTATCATCGGAGCAGAGCCTTTGGATGTGCGGTACCCTCTTTTATGAAGCGGTTGACCGGACGTATCTAAACTTATTATGGCACGGTTTTGATGGACAAATAGATTGAACACCACATCGGGGTTTTCGGTGTCAATGTTCGGTCGTTCGCCGTATTTATCTTTGAAATAATCAGCAATTGCATCTTTTAAAACAAGTGAAGCGTACTTGGAATGTTTAATTTTACTATTGGCAACATTTGCGTAAATAGCAAAAGTTTTTTTCAAAGTTAGAATTTTGTCCCATTCTATTTTTACCGCTAAATTGTAGAGATACTTGGTGGAGTGGCAATCGAAAGTGAGGAGTGGTGCCAAAATTCGACTGATTACTCTGCTTTGAAAATTGATGCGATAAATGTGTGATAAGTCAGTTTCAAAGTGAATACCACGATAGACTGCATTAATTTTTTTTGCACCAAATTCTTTTAATTCTGCTACGCCAATTTCTTCCATTGAACCGGCAATTTGGGCGAAAAATTTGTGATGTTTTTGATATTCAAACATATCTATTCCTTTATTTTAAGTTTTTTATAAATCATTATTTTTTCTAACATTAAAGATGAAATTATGATAAGTGGAAGTGAAACAAATAATCTAATTAAGGTGAACTTCACGCCTAGAAATGATGCTTCAAAAATTGTCATCGGAACGCGACAAACCGCCGCCGCACCGATATAAGTAAAAATAATGCTCAGTTTTGCACCTTTATTATATAAAACGGCGGCAATCGGAAACGAAATGTAAATTCCACCAATGGTAGTTGTGG
>CAZWYK010000157.1:0-2716 GCA_964638205.1 uncultured Candidatus Cloacimonadota bacterium
AGAACAAATAATTACCACAAAAGAAGTGAAATTGGCTAAAGATTTATTGCAAGAAATCGGTAATTTACAATTTAATATTTTTAGAAAAGACATTGGATATTGGATATATTTTATTAAGGATTTTGATGAACATTTTGAGAATCACGATTGGAAAAACAGAACAGCAGCAAGAAATCTAATAAAGAGCGGAAAAGAAAATATAATGACAGCACCAAACAAAGAAACACTTGAACAGATAGTACATCAGCTATTCCAACTACTCCCAACTAAAGAACAAAGTTTAATGTCAAAACGAGATGAAGAATTATTGAGAAAATAATTATGGCTAAAATAAAAGAAAATCATACTCTAAAAAAAAATGAAGTTGTTAATAATACTTACACCGTTCAATTTTTTATCGGTGAAGGTGCATTTGGTGAAGTGTATAAAGTTAAACACAAATTTCTTGGTTCACAAGTTCTAAAATTACTGAAGGATGATTATGTTAAAAAAGTAAATATAAATGATCTTATTGCAGAAGCTAAAATTCTTTCAAAATTAACACATCCCAATATTGTTCGTGTGTTTAATGCAAATTCTTTTAAGAAAAACAATAAGGAGTATTATTTTATAACAATGGGTTTTGTTTCAGGTGAAACCTTAAATGATTTTATTCGGAGAGAAAAATACATAAAAATAGATGAAGCAATTTCCATTGGTATGGATTTATTAAGAGGATTAAAGACAGCACACGCTCAAAAAAAACCAATTATTCATCGAGACATCTGCCCTGATAATGTTCTATTGTCCTATTCTAAAGAAAAGCCAATAGCACTTTTATCTGATTTTGGATTGGCAAAAGCACTAGACAGCGAAACTTATCTTGAGAGTTCAGCAGGTAGATACATTTATTTTGCACCTGAATGTTTTTGGGGTGTATATTTACCTACAAGCGATGTGTTTTCTACTGCGATAATATTTTACACATTAATTACAGGTGAAGTGCCTTGGAAATACAATTTAACAAATGTTGATGAATCAGAAGAAATTGAAACAGTTATAACTAAAGTCAGAAAAACTCCTATTAAAAAACCGAGCATTTATAATGAGGATTGTTTACCAGAACTCGATGAGATAATAATGAAATCGTTAGAATTAAATTTAGAAAAACGTTATAAGAATGCCGTTGAATTTTACGATGCATTAGAAAATTTTATATCTAAAAAGCCTTTAATTACTGAAGGAAAAATTAGTAAAAAAATTAAGATCGTAGATGGGAAGACTGTTGTAGAAGCCAGAATAAAAGGGAAAGGTTTCGATGAAATAGCAGGAATGATTAATTTAAAAGAAATCCTGTATAATGACATTATTTTACCGTTACAAGAAAAAGAATTGTATAAGAAATATAAAATATCAGCTCCCAATGGTATGCTGCTATTTGGTCCTCCAGGCTGTGGAAAAACATTTATTTCAAGAAAATTGTCAGATGAAGTTGGGTATAATTTTATTGAAGTAAAACCTTCGGATTTGGCTAGTATTTATATACATGGTACTCAAGATAAAATCGGTAAACTTTTTAAAGAAGCAAGAGAAAATGCTCCAACAATTATTTTTATTGATGAAGTTGATGCAATTATGCCTAATAGAGAAACAATGAGTGATCATAGCTATTCATCAGAAGTTAATGAATTTTTAGCACAGATGACTGATGCTGGTGCAAATGATATATTCATACTTGCTGCAACAAATAGACCAGAAAAGATTGATACAGCTATTATGAGAACTGGACGATTGGATAAGGTGATTTATGTGCCACCACCAGATTATGATGCTCGTTTAGAAATGTTTAAAATGTATCTAAAAGGACGTCCTACAGAAGATGACATTAATTATAAAGAATTAGCAGAAAAAACCCATAACTATGTTTCAAGCGATATTGAATTTATTGTGAATGAGGCATCAAGATCTGCATTAAAAGACAGAAAAAATATCAATCACCTTCATATATTATCTGTAACAAAAGAAACGCAACCATCTGTATCAGAACATCAAATAAAGAAATATGAAGAATTTAAAGACAAAAGGAGTTTTAGCTAATGGAAGAATTGAAATTTGAGAAATTATTGTTTAATACTGCTGTTTGTGTAATGGCTTGTGACGGGGAGATACATGATAGCGAGATTCAAGAATTGAAGTTAATTGCAAAGAATACACCTTATTTTAAGGATTTGGATTATCAAACAGAGTTAAATAGCATAATGTTGAGTATCAAAAATAATACTAACATTATGAAACAATATTTTGAAGAAATAAAAGCTGTAGCGTTATCACCTGTTCAAGAGTTACTAATTCTTGAAGTAGTTCTAAGAATGATGTATGCTGATAATCGAATTGATGAAAATGAAGTTAAACTTATTAGAATAATCAAATCTTATCTGAAAATTCCTGATCAAATTATTTTTGAACGCTTTGGCAAAATTGATTTTTTAATCAATAGCCAATATGAAATTAATCAAAAAGTTTCATTAGATGATTTTCCAACAGTTGAAGTCACTGAAACAATCAAACAGCTGAAATAATCTAGCTATATTAAAGCTGTGAAGCAGATTAGGATTGATGCAGATAACAAACAGCTCCACAGATAAGCAAGAAGATAAAGTGAAAGTGCGTGGCAGCTGCCAACCATTACCGAACCCTTTTCGTGTAACCTGATGCGATCTCAAATTGTTTCTTTGAG
>CAZWYK010000158.1:0-2662 GCA_964638205.1 uncultured Candidatus Cloacimonadota bacterium
CTGCGCCCGCGGCCGCGGCGAAGCGCCACTTCTTCCCGGCGGGGAAGCCGCCGCCGCCGCGGCCTCGCAGCCCGCTCTCCTCGACCTGGGTGATGACCTCCTCGGGAGTGATCTCCCGCAGCGTGGTGCGGAGCGCGTGGTAGCCCCGGCGGGCCTCGTAGTCCTCGAGGGAGGCCGGGTCGATGACGCCGCAGTTCTCGAGGACCAGGCGGGTCTGGTCGCGGAAGAACGGGTGCTCGGTCAGGTAGGGGACCCCGTCCCAGGGGGTCTGCCCCGGCTCGGGTGCGTGCTGGTAGATGGCCTCGGTCGTGGACGGCGCGCCGGAGAGGGCTGCGGCCGCCAGCTCCGGCGCGGCCTCCGCGGTGACCCCGGCGAAGGCGAGGCGGGTGCGCCCGGGGAGCTCGACATCGACGAGGGGCTCCGCCGCGCAGAGCCCGATGCAGCCCACCTCGACGACCGCTGCGTCGACCGCCGCCACCACGGCGCTCTCCTGCAACGCGGCGAGGGTCTCTCCAGCGCCTGCGCCGAGGCCGCAGGTGCCGGTTCCAACGTAGAAGAGGGTGCGCTCAGTCATCGTCGCCTCCGTCGGCCGCGGCCCGTCGCTGGAGCCCCTCGATGAGGCGCCGCGCCCGGTCCGCAGTGAGGTTGCCGTGGAAGTCACCGTCCACGCAGATCACCGGGGCCAGCCCGCAGGCGCCGATGCAGGCCACGGCCTCGAGGCTGAAGAGTCCGTCCCGGGTGGTCTCACCGGGTTCGATCCCCAGCGCGTGGGTCAGGGCATCGAGGACCGCCGCGGAGCCCTTCACGTGGCAGGCGGTGCCCCGACAGACCTGGACGTGGTGGCGACCCAGGGGGGTGAACCGGAACTGGTTGTAGAAGGTCGCGACGCCGTAGACCTTCGCAGCGGGGATGCCGAGGTGGTCTCCCACGGTCCGCAGGGATTCCCGGGACAGGAAGCCCTCGGCCTCCTGGATCTCCTGGAGGATCGGGATCAACAGATGCCTGCCGGCCCCCGGGTGGAGGGCGATGATGTCCTGGGTGCTCGAGCTCATGGGCGCTGTCTCTCCTTGTGCTGGGCCTGCGCGAAGAACGCGACGGTCTCCAACGAGACGGTCATGTCCAGGTTCTCGACGAAGATCTCCGGCGGGAGCCGAAGGCGGGTCGGCGCGTAGTTGAGGATCCCCCGGATGCCGGCCTCGACCATCTGCTCGGCCACTGCCTGGGCGGCGTCCGCGGGCACCGTGAGGATGCCCAGGGCGATCCCCTGGTCGGCGACGACCTCCGGGAGCGCGTCCAGGTGGTGGCTCCGGCAGCCCTGGAGGATCCGGCCGACCCGGTCCGCGCGGACGTCGAAGGTGGCGGAGATCGAGAGGTTGGGGCGGCGCCCCCGGAAGTAGTCGAGGATCGCCCGCCCGAGGTGCCCGAGGCCGACGAGGGCCGCGCGCTGCGTCCGGCCCCCGTCGAGGATCCGGCTGATCTCGTCGACGAGCCGGGTGACGTCGTACCCTCGCCGCCCCGCGCCGCTGTCCGGCAGGGCCATGGGGGGTGGCGCCGGCGAGCTCAGCGAGCTCGTGGGAGAAGATGCGGCGTCGGTCGTCGGGGCCCAGGGAGAGCAGTCGGCGGTAGAGGCTGAGGCGCCGAATCGTGTTTTCGCTGATCGTCATCTGCGCACACCTCCCGAGACGTGCTTGTGAAACGAATCACGCTGTGAACCGTTTCACAGGGAGGTATACTTTGGGGCGATATCGGCGTCAAGCTTTATTTGTGAAAAAAATTAAAGCAGGAGGTCGGCGGCGTCGGCGGGCGCCGCGCCGGGGGCCTCGCGGGACAAAACCGCGACGGGCTCCAGGTACATGGTCATGGCCAGGTCCTCGACGTGGACCCCCGCGGGGACCTTGAGGCGGGTGGGGGCGAAGTTCGCGATCCCACGGACGCCGCCGGCGACCAGGGTTTCAGCGATCCCCTGGGCCACCTCCGCGGGGACGGTGAGGATGCCCAGGGTGATCCCCTCGGCGCGGATGACCTCCTCCAGGCGATCGACGTGGTGCACCGGGCAGCCGTGGAACTCCTTGTCCACGCGGTCTGATTTCACATCGAAGCCGGCGACGATGGTGAGCTTGGGGCGTCGATCCCGGAAGAAGTCGATGACCGCCTTTCCGAGGTGCCCCGTCCCGACGATCGCGACCTTCTGTACGGCCGCCGGATCCAGGATGGTGGCGATGGACTCCACCAGGCGGTGGATCTCGTAGCCCTTCGAGGTGCACCCGGAGTAGCCGATGGCCATGAGGTCCCGTCGGACCTGGGCTGGCGTGTTCCCCACCAGCGCGGCGAGCTCGTACGAGAAGATCCGCTCCCGATCCTCCACGGCCTGGAAATCCATGAGGAGTCTTCGGTAGAGGCTGAAGCGCTGTACGGTCTTGACGTTGATCTTCACTGGGCGCCTTCTCCCTGTGATGGGTCGCGTAGCTTCTCTTCCATGATCTGGAGGAAATAGTTTTTTTCTTCCGGATATTCCTGAATCTGTTTTAACTGATATTATTCCCACTCCTGCAAATCATAATCGTTATGATAATGCTGTGAGGTATGCTGATCGTCAGTTTGGAAAGATTGTTGATTTTATTGAAGATAAGGAAATTAAGGATACGGATTTTTCTGGTTATGT
>CAZWYK010000159.1:0-2659 GCA_964638205.1 uncultured Candidatus Cloacimonadota bacterium
TGAGACCAGATTATGGTTACAGAAATAGAAAAGAAGACATTGATTTTTCAAACAATGAAAATGACGGAATATTCTACATAGATTTTAAAAAAGATACATCGAAACTAATTATTTCATTTGATGACATAATAAAAATACATTATAAAGAAAATATGAAAAATGCTAAACACTGGTTTAATCACATTATGATTTCTCCTAAAGGTGATAAATTTATGTTTTTACACAGATGGCTTGTTGGAAACAGAAAATTGGATTCCTTGATTATTTCGGATATTGATGGAAAAAATATTAAGTGTTTAGCTGATGATGATATGGTTAGTCATTGTTTTTGGAATGGAAATGATGAAATTATTTCATATATGCGTGATAAAAAAGATGGTGATAAATATTTTAAGATAGATATAAATACTAGTGAAAGAAAAATTATTGGTAAAGGTATTCTTGATAAGTTTGGCGATGGCCATCCGAGTATTTATCAAAATAAAATGCTTTTTGATACATATCCAAATAAAGCAAGAATGAAAGAATTGTTTGTATTTGATTTAAAAGGTAACCATTTAACCAAACTCGGAGAATTTTATGAAAGTTTGAAATTTTACGGAGAAACTCGCTGTGATTTGCATCCAAGATTTAGCATAGATGGTTCGAAAGTGTTTTTTGATTCGGTTCATACCGGCAAAAGAAAACTATATTATTTAAAGTTGAGAGATAAAAAATGAAATTTTCAGTATTGATGTCTGTATTTATTAAAGAGAAACCAAGATATTTAGATGCTTGTATGCAAAGTTTATTCGATCAGACTTTGCAGCCCGAAGAGATAATTTTAGTAGAAGACGGACCATTAACAAATGAATTATACAATGTGATTCAAAAATGGAAAGAGTATTATCCAATTATAAAATCAGTAAAATTAGAAAAAAATTGTGGTCTTGCAAAAGCGCTTAATGTTGGTTTAAAAAAATGTAATCATGAGATAATTGCAAGAATGGATTCCGATGATATTTGTTTCGTAGATAGATTCCAAAAACAAATTGATGTATTGCAAAATGATTCATCGATAGTACTTTTAGGCGGGCAAGTGGCGGAATATGATGAGGATATGAAAATAATTTTGAATTATAGGCGTGTCCCAATATTTTCCAAAGAAATAATTAAATTTGCAAAGATACGCTCGCCATTTAATCATCCAACGGTAATGTTTAAAAAAAAAATAATAGAAAAATTAGGCGGATATTCTGAACAATTGAGAAATTGGCAAGATTATGCATTATGGAGTGTTATTTTGGCAAATGGCTACAAAACTCAGAATGTGCCTGATGTTGTTGTGAACATGAGAACAGGATTAAGTATGTTAGAGCGACGTTCTGGTCTGAAATATCTAAAATATGAACTTGAAGCATATCATCAGGTTTACAAAGTAGGATTGATTAATGTCGTTGAGTATGTTTTGATTTCTATTTTGAAAATCCTAACAAGGCTTTTACCCAAAAGAATATTAAAAAGAATATATAAAAAATTTCTTAGAGATGCAAAATGAAAATAATCACCATAATCGGAGCAAGACCGCAATTTATCAAAGCGGCAGCAGTGAGCAGAGAGATTGCAAAACACAAGGATATGGAGGAGATAATTATCCATACTGGGCAACATTTCGATGCTAATATGAGCGAGATATTTTTTTCACAGATGCAAATTCCCAAACCAAACTATAATCTCGCAATAAACAGTCTTTCACACGGTGCAATGACAGGACGCATGATGGAAGAGGTTGAGAAAATACTTTTAGCTGAAAAACCAGATTGGGTGCTAGTTTATGGTGATACCAATTCAACCATTGCAGGAAGTTTAGCTGCTACAAAGCTACACATCAAAGTGGCTCATGTAGAGGCTGGTTTACGCTCTTTTAATATGAATATGCCAGAGGAAATTAACCGAATTGTTACTGATAGAATTAGCGATATTTTGTTTTGTCCAACCGAAGCCGCAGTGAATAATTTGAAAAATGAAGGTTATGAGAACATTAAAACAAAAATAGTCAATTGCGGTGATGTGATGTTGGATGCTGCCCTATTTTATGCTCCGATGTCTATGAAACCTCAAATTGAACTTCCAGAAAAGTTTATCTTAGCTACTATTCATCGTGCCGAAAATACTGATGATCCCCAAAGATTAAAAGCTATTTTTGAAGCACTTTCGGAAATTTCAAAACAGATTCTGATAGTACTGCCATTACATCCACGCACTAAAAAGATAATCGCAAAATCTGATTTTGACCTTACTAATTTGCAGATGATTGAACCCGTTGGTTATCTTGAAATGATATACCTCCTGCAAAATTGTGAAATGGTAATGACTGATAGTGGTGGGCTACAAAAAGAAGCTTTTTTTTTCGCTAAGCCGTGCTTAACTTTGCGTGATGAAACTGAATGGGTAGAACTTGTTGAAAACGATTTTAATAAACTTGTAGGTGCCGATAAGGAAAAAATTATGAAAGCATTTAATGAAATATTTCTGGAAAAAATAAATTTCAACAAAAGCCTTTATGGTAATGGTTTTGCATCACAAAAAATAATTAACGAATTAAAGAAATAAAAAATCATTAATAAAAACTTCTTGACAAAAATAGTATCAGTGTATTGGTTGACCCGCACACTAAAAC
>CAZWYK010000160.1:0-2242 GCA_964638205.1 uncultured Candidatus Cloacimonadota bacterium
ATCGCATTTTTTGATTATAGTGAAGAAAAAATAAAAAAATATCTTTTTTGAATATCTTTTCATATAAATACCTCAAATAAATTGACTTAATAATAGCTATTTTTTTTTAGACACTATGATAAATGAAAAAAAAATGAGGCTAAATGAAGAAAATTAAGAATATCGCCATCATCGCTCATGTGGATCATGGCAAAACAACGTTGGTCGATGGTGCTTTAAGACAATCTGGTACTTTTAGAGATAACCAAAATGTTGCCGAACGCGTGATGGATAGCAATGATATCGAACGAGAAAGAGGAATTACCATTTTCTCCAAAAACGCATCACTTACTTACAAAGATTATAAAATAAATTTTGTAGATACACCCGGTCACGCTGATTTTGGTGGAGAAGTGCAACGCATTATGAAAATGGTAGACTCCGTTTTGTTGTTGGTAGATGCCTTTGAAGGACCAATGCCACAAACAAAATATGTACTTAAAAAATCTTTGGAATTGGGTTTAAACCCAATCGTGATTATTAACAAAATAGATAGACCTAATTCAAGACCAGCCGATGTGCTAGATATGGTTTTCGATTTGTTTGTAGATTTGAATGCAAATGATGAACAGTTGGATTTTGCAGTTCTTTACGCATCTGGAAAAGATGGCATTGCCCGTTACGAATTGGAAGACAAAAATAAAGATTTAATCCCATTATTCGAAACAATCATTAAGCAGGTAAAAGATGCGGAAGGCGATGAAAACAAACCTTTCCAAATGTTAATCTCGGCAATTGAGTATGATAACTATTTAGGAAAAATTGGTACTGGAAAAATCACCAACGGAATCGTTTCACAAGGTGAAGAGATCGTTTTATTAAAACGAGATGGAGAAAGATTACTCTACCGTATTTCCAAAATTTTCCAATATGAAGGATTAAAAAAGAAAGAGATAAAAACAGCTTTTGCTGGCGATATTGTCTCTTTGGCAGGTATGGAAAGAGTAGATGTCGGTGAAACCGCAGCGTGCAAAGAGAATCCAAAACCACTGCCAATTATCGAAATAGATGCCCCAACTCTCTCGATGACTTTTCGGGTGAATGATTCGCCATTTGCTGGGAAAGAGGGCAAATATGTAACTTCCCGTAACATCTGGGATAGATTACAACGAGAGCTTCAAACAAATGTGAGCATCGTGGTAGAAAAAACTGAAAATAGTGACGAATTTACCGTGAAAGGGCGTGGCGAACTCCAACTTGCCATTCTCATCGAAAATATGCGACGGGAAGGATTTGAATTTCAAGTTTCTACACCAAAAGTTATTTTCCGCCAACTTGATGGAAAACGCACTGAACCAATCGAACTTGCTATCGTCGATGTAGCCGATGAATTTGTGGGAACAGTCATCGAAATGCTCGGCATACGAAAGGGAGAAATGATGGATATGTTACCAGGAAATGACGGATACACTCGTCTGGAGTATAAAGTTCCAGCACGCGGGTTAATCGGTTTCCGCAATGAATTCCTCACCACAACGCGTGGCACAGGCATCATCAATCACAGTTTTTATGAATATGAATTTTACAAAGGTGATTTGGATAGGAAAAAACGCGGAGCATTAATCGCAATGGAAAAAGGCGTTTCAACGGCTTATTCATTAGCAAGTTTCCAACCACGCGGCATCCTCTTCATTGAACCAGTTATAGATGTTTATGCAGGTATGATTATCGGCGAACACTCGCGCGAGAATGATTTGGTCTTGAATGTAGTCAAAGGTAAAAAGCTTACAAATGTGCGGGCTTCTGGCTCTGATGATGCAATCAAACTGGCACCACCCAGAAAATTTAGCTTGGAACAAGCAATGGAATATATCAACGATGATGAACTTTTGGAAATAACACCAAAAAACATCCGTATGCGAAAAAAAATCTTGCATGAAACTGATAGAAAGAGAGAGATGAACAGGTTAAATAAATTGAATCAACCTTAACAAAAAAAACACATCTTGCCAAATAAAAAATTGCTCTCTCGATTTTCGGGAGAGCAGTTTAATTTCTAATCTTACAAAAACCTGATTATCTCCTGCTATGATAGGCAGTTACCAATCTTATTATGCTCTTAATATTCAAAAATTACCCCAAGATAGCTCAAACATTTCCTAGGAAAGTTGAGATATTTCCTAGGAAAGTTGGGATATTTCCTAGGAAAGTTGGGATATTTCCTAAGAAAGTTGAGATATTTCCTAGGAAATATTTACTCTTT
>CAZWYK010000160.1:2252-2630 GCA_964638205.1 uncultured Candidatus Cloacimonadota bacterium
AATCTCCTTAAAAAAAATTTCATTTTTTTTGTTATAATGATTTGTAATGTAACAAGTTAGCCCAAAACTATTGCAAGAAATAATTGTTTTTCCGTCATATAAGCAAGAAGTTTAATTTTGGGAAAAAATGTTTTTAAAGAAGATGAATGTAAAAGAGAGGTTCGCGACAATTGGCGTTACACACCAATTGGGGGATATTCGCGAACACAAATGTTATACTCCAAGAAACTTATTTAGGATAAATTGATATGAATACAGAATGTGAAGAAAAACCATTTGACAAACAAATAAAGATAATATCATTCGGTGGTGAGGTAAGGAAAAGATGAGAAATAAAATAAAAAAGTTCGTTTACACTCCCAAATTGCGACTATCAAC
>CAZWYK010000161.1:0-2604 GCA_964638205.1 uncultured Candidatus Cloacimonadota bacterium
ACATTTTCATCAATTTTACTTTTTAAATCTGCAATATCAATTTGTAATTTTTGTGTAATTTTATAAAATTTATATTGCACACTCATTTTTTTAAATGGTTTTAGAATACTTGGACATAAAAATGATGGCAATAAAACAATCTCATCTTTTTTGAGTTGAATGTTTTGCAAAACTGCCAAAATGGAAAAATAAGCTCCGCCGGTAAGATGATAATTTTTATAAGAAAATTTTAATAATTTATCAAAATTCAGCTTTCTCTTTCTTAGCAGAGTAAGCGGATTAACAAAAGGTTCTCCACCAATATATATTTTTCTACCCATTTAAAACCTTAACTACTCTTTCAATATCTTCTTTTTGTAAATTCAAAGAACATGGGATATTGAGAGTATTTTCTAAAAGTTTAAACGCTTTTTCAATTTTATAACTTTGGCAATTTTTGTATGGTTTTTGTAAATGATTAAGATGCCAGACGGGTCTCGATTGAATATTATTATCAGATAAATATTTCATCAGTTCTTCTTGGTTTTTACCGTATACATCCCCATCTATCTGCATCGCGTAAAACCAATAATTAGATTCTGCATAAGCAGGAGGTTCTGCAAGTTTCAAACCATTAATTTTATCAATTTCGGTTTTATATTTCATAAAATTATTTGTTTTGATTCTTATGTATTCTGAGAGTTGTTCTAACTGTGCTACTCCAAGTGCAGCTTGAATATTTGTCATTCTGAAATTATAGCCAATTTCGTTATGAATATAACGAATTTCGTCATCTTTTGCTTGCGTCGAAAGATAGCGTGCTTTTTCAGCATATTGTGCATTGTTAGTCACCAACATTCCACCGCCACCAGTTGTGATAATTTTGTTTCCATTGAATGAGTAACAACCAATACCACCGATTGTACCTGTATATTTTCCTGCAAATTCTCCATCAATATATTGCGTTCCCAAACTTTCAGTTGCATCTTCAATTACGGCAATATTTCGCTTATTACAAAGAGATATTATCTTTTCTAAATTACATGCATTCCCAAAAATATGTACTGGAATAATTGCTGAAATTTTTCTATTCGTTTTTTTATTAAATGTAAAACCATTTCTAAAAATTGTCTCATTTTTGATGAATTCAATCGTTTTTTCGGCATCAATATTATAAAATTCATCACAATCCATAAAAACAGGATATGCACCTAAATAGGCAATCGTATTTACCGGAGCAATAAAAGTTAATGTGGGAACAATAACTTCATCATCGGCTTTCACGCCTACAAGCCGAAGTGCAAGTTGAATTGCTGCGGTGCCATTCATGCAGGCTATTGCATTTTCTGAGCCAATCAATTCACAAATATCATCTTCAAATTTTTGCACATATTTTCCAGCCGAAGACACCCATTCAGTATCTATACATTCTTTCACATATTTCCATTCGTTCCCTTTTATTGATGGAACAGAAAGTGGAATATCGTTAGACATTATAAATTCCTGCTTTATATTTTGCTAAATTATCTTTTTGAGAAAACCAGATAATTGTCTCTTGTAAACCATTTTCCAAAGAATATTTTTGTTTCCAATTTGTAAGTCTTTTAATTTTTGCATTTGAACCAACAAGACGATTTACCTCACTTTTTTCGGGGCGAATTCGCTGTTTATCACAAATAATTTTTGCATTTTGGTTTATTTGCCGAACCATCTCATTTGCTAAATCTCCGATTGAAATTTCAGATTGAGTGGCAATGTTAATTTCTTGCCCAATTGTTTTATCTGACTTTGCAATTTCAATAAATCCATTCACCGTATCCTTCACATAGACAAAATCACGTGTCGGCGTAACATCACCAAGTTTAATTTCTTCAAAACCATTTTGAAGTTGCGTAATAATTGTAGGAATCACAGCTCGTGCAGATTGGCGCGGTCCAAAAGTATTAAATGGTCGCACAATCGTTACTGGCAGACCAAATGATCGATAAAAAGATTCAGCAAGCCTATCTGCTCCAATTTTGGTAGCGCTATACGGCGATTGTCCTTGGAATGGATGTTCTTCTGTAATTGGTACAAATTGAGCAGTTCCGTAAACTTCCGAAGTAGAAGTAACGATAATTCGTTTTGTACCAAAAAGTTTAGCTGATTGCAAAACATTCAAGGTACCTTTTATATTTGTGTCTACATAACTATCAGGAGAGTGATAACTAAACGGAATGGCAATAAGAGCTGCAAGATGAAAAACTGTATCACATCCTTCCATCGCTGTCCGCACTCCATTTGGATCACGAATATCTCCACTAAAAATTTCAATTTTATCTTTAGTTTTTTGAGAAAGTGAATCTAACCAGCCCCAAGAATTAAAAGAATTATAATAAACAAATGCTCGTACATCATATCCTTGTTTTATCAATTCCTCTGTAAGATGACTACCAATAAAGCCATCTGCACCCGTCACTAATATTTTTTTCATGAAATCACCTTTTATTCTATTCCGGCATCTGTTTCTAAATTTTGTAAAAAATTAGAATAATTTACAATAGGATACCAATAGTAATCATTATTGTCATTCTCATCCCAAATCGAATTTGCTACCATGTCTTCATTTGTCAGTAAGGAACCAAC
>CAZWYK010000162.1:0-2604 GCA_964638205.1 uncultured Candidatus Cloacimonadota bacterium
TAGTTCAGTTGGTTAGAACGCCTGCCTGTCACGCAGGAGGTCGCGAGTTCGAGTCCCGTCGCTCCCGCCATATATTAGAGCCAATCCGAAAGGGTTGGCTTTTTTTATTGGAGGAAGTTTGTACATTTTTCTTGACTTATAAATATTTAGAAAGCAACTGGTATGTAATAATTTCTATTGTTTGAATTATAGATTTAACATAAGTGAGGATTTATGATAATAAAAAGATATATTACATTTATTTTACTGACATTAAATTTACATATTTTCGCACAATGGCAACAAACAAGTGGTCCGCCTGGTGGTCAGATAAGAAGTATTCTTTTCGATGGAACAAATACCTATGCAGCAGGCAGTGGTGGAATATTAGCAAGCAATAACCAAGGTGATTCTTGGTCGTTATTGAATAATGGACTTCTTAGTTGTGATACAAAATGTTTAGTATATTTAGATGATTATGTTTTTGTATCGACAGATGAAAATGTTTTTCGATCAAATGATCATGGGTTACATTGGGAACCAGCAGGTAATGATTTGGAAGGTATTTACGTCAAAAACCTAGTAGTTTGTAACGATATTATTTTTGCTGCTACTTATTTGCGAGGAATATTTTCATCTTCAGACTATGGTGATACGTGGACAAATATTAGCAACGGATTTGATGCTAAATATGCCTATTATTTGGAGACTGACGGTAATAATATTTACTGTGGTACTTATCTAGATGGATTATATTGTTCAACTAATATGGGAGAGAGCTGGGTGCAATTAAGTGAAGGAATAAATGCCTCTAGCATAATAGCTTTATTGTGTTATGAAAATAAAATCATTGCTTCCACTTTATATTCTGGATTATTTCTTTCAGAAGATGAAGGACACTCTTGGACACCACTTAATGCAGGAATTTCCCTTGTTTTTGATTTTACCTATTTAGATGGGGTTATATATGCTTGTAATTTGTCGCAAAATGTTTATATGTCCTTAGATGATGGACAAACATGGACAGCAATAAACAGTGGGCTTTCTGGGACGAGTATTAGAAGTATTGGCAAGTGTGACCAGTATATTTATGCAGGAACAACGAGTGGAAATATTTATAGAAAAAGTAGCATGGAAGATATCTGGAATGCTATGAGTACTGTTGAATTAGATTCTAATGTGGGCTCTTTATGTAGTACCAATTCTATTCTATTTGCTGGAACGCACGGCACAAACCTATATTCATCTTCCAATGGTGGAGACAGCTGGACTCCAAGCGGGATTGGTACAGTAGAGATTAGATCTCTAATTGCTTCAAATCAATATGTATTTGTAGGCACAGATATGTTGGGAATATATAAATCTTCTGACTATGGTTCTACTTTTTCACAATGCAATAATGGGCTCGATAGTGCCTGGTTCAATGCTTTTACAATATGCCAGGGATACCTTTTTGCAGGTAGCGGGGAGGCAGGAGTTTTTGTTTCATCGAATGTTGGTACAAGTTGGAATTCTGTAAATAATGATTTGGGTAGTTTAAATATTTTAGCATTAGCATCTGATGGCGAAAATGTTTATGCGGGTACTTCTGAAGCGGGAATATATAAGACGGAAGACTTAGGCTCAAATTGGGTAGCTATTAACAATGGATTAGATGCAAACTGCATTACCACTCTGCAAACAAATAATGAAATGATTTTTGCAGGAACCAAAACAGATGGGGCATATATCTCTATAAACCACGGAGAAAGTTGGTCTCAAGCATCTTCAGGATTACCACCAAATGCCTATATTAGAACTATCCACTCATTCGAAGATAAACTATTTTTGGGTACAAACGAGGGTGAAATATATGTTAGTTATAATAATGCAAATTACTGGCATAATATAACTCAAAATATGATATGCTCTCCGATTTTATCTCTTCACGGGTTAGGCGACTATATATACGCAGGACTAAATGCAGGTGGAGTTTGGAAATTTCCTATAGCAGAACTTTCCAATGTGGAAGAACAAACATTAGCTCACTCTAACGATAATCTCCGCCAGAATTATCCTAATCCGTTTGTCAATGAAACCACGATAAGTTTTAATCTCAATACAGAAGATATAGATAACGCAAAAATTGAAATCTATAACATCAAAGGGCAACTTGTGAAGCAATTCGGAGTTAATCCCGAAAGCGTTCGGGACGAACTAGGAATTAATCAAGTAATTTGGAATGGTAGAGACGAAACCAATGAGCCTGTCGCGAGCAGTATCTACTTTTATAAGCTTATTGTAGATAACAAAGAGGTTGGCATCAATAAAATGTTGTTATTAAAATAGTGACATTTCGTTCCATCAAGGAGCAACTGTTTTACTTTGTAAAAAAATAAAGGCTTTTTTCATGAATGAAAAAATTAAAGGCTTTTTTACTTCGTAAAAAATTATTGACAAGCAAAGAAAGATTATTTCTTTCGATGGTGAGTGAGGGAAGAAGATGAACAAAATGAAAAAAAGAAGTTCAATGTTTTTTTGTTGTTATTGAGCAATCTTTTTTTTTATACTTGACATTTTCTCTGTAGTTAATCTTGTGTTACAAATGAATTTAAGAAAAATAAATGAAAAAGAAGATGGAGTGTT
>CAZWYK010000163.1:0-2602 GCA_964638205.1 uncultured Candidatus Cloacimonadota bacterium
GACCGAGTCGGGGATCGAGGGGGAACCCCCCACAGGAGAGGGCTCCATCCCCGACGCTTCCCTGTGGGAGGGGCTTCAGCCCCGAATCCCAGACGTGAGCTTGCGAACGTCACCCCCGGTCCTCCCGCACCAACCGGGCTCGCCGCTCAGAGATGCTCGAGGACGTTGATGAGCTTGCCGAAGGGGTCGCGTACATAGAACCGACGGACCCCCCAGGGCTCGTCGACCGGACCGTACTCGATCGCAACGCCTGCCTCCCGCGCCCTGCGGAGCGCTTCGGACAGGTCATCGACCTCGATCGACAGGTTCGGGACCGGGGTCCCGGAGCCCCCCTCGGACGCGACGGTGACCTGCGCGACCATCCGCTCCTCGGCCCCGAATGTCTTGACCCAGCCGAGATCCATCAGGACATCCAGCCCGAACAGGTCCCGGTAGAACGCCTCCGCCTTCTCGGGGTCCGCGGCCGCGATGTTCGCGACGATGCGACGGACCTTCATGTGCCCCTCCCTTTCCTCGCCCAGACGAGCAGCGCGCCGATGCCCAGGAGCGCGGCGGCGTAGCTCAGCTGCTTGACGTACGAGAAGGTCGGTTCGTCGGGGACGCCATCGAGCGCCACGACCGCGACCCCGATCAGCTTCAGGCCCGCGAGGACGAGGAGCGCGACGCCGATCAACCTGCGGGCAACAATCATGACGGACGGGCCTCCCTCCACTCGGATCCCAGGATCCCGAAGACCTACCCGCCCCCCCACCCCCCCTTCACCCAGCGGCCCTTCACGAGAGGCGCCCCCCGGCGCACCCCGACACGCTCCAGCAGCGCGACGGACGGGGTGTTTCGTGGATCCACGGACGCATGTACACGGTGCTTCCCGAGGGGACCCAGCAGATGATCAAGGAGCCCCGTGACCGCCTCGGCTCCGTACCCCTGACCCTGATGGGCCGGAGCTACGGTGACGCCGATCTCCACCTGGCGCGGATCGTCGGCGCTGAAGTGGGTGCCGAGATCTCCGATGAGTCGCCCGGACTCCCGATGTCGAATCGCGAATTGGAACCAGGTCCCCGCGGTGTCGAACGCAATCGACCGGAGGCCGTCGATGAACGCCTCGATGTCCCCGAGGGTGCGGGGCGCGAAGGACTGGTAGCGGCAGACCTCCGGATCCGCGCGGTACTCGAACATGGCCTGCGCGTCCTTCGCGACGAGGGGAACAATCGCCAGGTGCCGTGTATGGAGCGTGGGGCCTTCCACTACCGCAGCGCCTTTCGAATGACCAACTTCAGACCGGACCACACCGGGTCGATCGCGCAGACCTTGACGTCGACGAAGCCGAGGGGCAGGGCCAGCTCGCGGATGGTGGCCTCCGTGATGTCCGTCGGCACCTTTGAGGAGCGCTTGGGCCACGACACCCAGACGACGCCGTTCGATCGGATCCTACCTCGGAGGTCATCGAGCTGCGCCTGAAGGTCTGTCTTGCGATCGCAGAAGACATGGACGAGGTCCGTCGACGAAGAGACGGTCTGTTCAAAGAGGACCTCGTCTGGGAGGGGCTCCAGCCACTCCGTGTAGTGCGACGGCGCATGCACGGCGACGACGCGACTCTTCGCGACGATCCCGAGCTTCTTCGCGAGGGGTGTACCAGGGCTGCGAGCACCTCGTTCGGTCATTTGATTCTCGCCGCTGGGATGAAGGTATCCTTCGTCGCGCCGATCGTAGTATCCCTCACCGTGTACGCCGTCCTTCGCAAGTTCAATCGCCCTGATGAGCTCCGAGAGGGGAATCCGAACGGCGCCTTCTTCGGGATAGATCTCGAGCCAATGGGTCTCATCGCCGTCCGCAACAATCGTCGCAACAGGATTGAGTCCGCCCTCGGTGACCGAGCCGGACTCGTCAGCTTCGACGAGCTCCAAGGTCATGCCCCCATCGACGACAGAGGCCCACTGAAAGTAGACCCGCGGGATGGTTCTCCAGGAGCGTCTCATGCTGGATCACTCGTCGATAGAAGGTCACGTTCGGGATCAATCCCGTCAAGATGAATCTCTTCGAGCGGCAGCTGAAACACATCGGCCTGTCGCTGCATGAGAGACACGACGCGGTGAAATGCCATGAGGTATCCGGACTGGAACGATTCAGACTCAGAGCCCTTGGCTTCGAGGCTGTCGGACTTGGCCTCTTGGGCGAGTTCTCGAACAAAGAATCCGAGATCCCTCAGATAGTTCTTGTGCTTCTCGTCATTCATTCTCTTTCCATGCTTCGACCACAGTGAGTGATTGTGCAGTCTACATTAAGGGGTAAACCCTGAAAACTGCTCGATGTATGTCCAGAACCTACGTTCCCAGCCGTCTTCTTCTTCTGCAAGCATCTCCATGGCTTGTTGGTTGGGCGCGGACCGACGCCAGCAAGTGATGCTCGGTGGGCTCGAAGAGCCGGGGTCGGAGCTCCCTCCTACGGTTCGTCGGGGATTCGGGCCTGCCCCCAAAGGGGGTAAGTCTCGTACGAGCGGAGCTTGCTCCGCTCAATTCGGCTTCAAAGGCCCCCCCACAGTCCATTGAGGGAGTCTGTGGTGGAGGCCCCTCGGTCCTTGACTTTGTTTCTCGGCATCGATCGA
>CAZWYK010000164.1:0-2544 GCA_964638205.1 uncultured Candidatus Cloacimonadota bacterium
TTTTGAAGAGCTTTACGCAACAATCTTTGGTTGTTGTGAGTATCTGAAATTACTACGATTTTTGTCATAATTTACATTTTATTTGGCGTTGAAATTCCCATTAAGTCAAGTGCAAGTCCAATGATATTTTTTACGGCAGAACAAAGATATAATCTTGCTTGCGTCATTTCAATATGTTTTTCATCGATGATGTGATATTTGGCATAATATTTGTGAAACATGCCAGCAAGTTCGTGCAAATAACCGGATAAGCGGTGTGGCTCGCGATGCTCAGCAGCACCGATCAAAATTGATTTCAATTCCAACATTTTTTTTATTAATCTTAATTCTTCATCTTTATTTAATTTTCGTAAATTTTTGGTGTCGAAATCTTTCAACGAAATTTTGGCTTTTTTAGTTTTTTTCATGATGCTATTGATGCGTGCATAAGCATATTGACAGTAAAATACAGGATTTTCACTTGATTGTTTTTTGGCAAGCTCCATATCGAAATCTAAATGAGCACTCGGTTTTCTATCAATGAAGAAATAGCGAGCCGCATCTTTGCCAACTTCATCAATCAAATCATTCAAAGTAACTATTCTACCAGCGCGCTTAGACATTTTCACAATCTCACCATTTTGAATCAAATTGATGTGTTGCAGATAGACAACTTCCAGTTTTGAAGCGTCCAACTCGAGTGCCTTCATAGCCGCACGAAGTTTGGAAATATGACCGTGATGGTCTGGGCCTAAAACATCGATGAGGACATCGTAAGCACGATTGTATTTTGTGATATGATAAGCAATGTCTGGCACCAAGTAGGTTGGATTCCCGTCAGCTTTGATGAGCACTCTGTCTTTGATGTCACCGAATTGAGATGAGTTGAACCAAATTGCTTCATCTTTTTCGTAGGTGCAGCCTGCTTCTGCTAAATAGCTGAGTGCTTCTTCCAAAATTCCGTCTTTTCTTAGTTTTCTTTCTGACATCCAGTTATTGAAGTGAACGCCAAATCTTTCTAAACTTTCATATTGCATTGCTTGAATTTTTTTGAGCGCGAAGTTACGCATTTTTTCCATTCTGTCATTTTCGGTACAATGGAAAAGTTTTGAACCTTCAGCAGAATTTAATTGACTTGCTAAATCTTTTAAATACTCACCATGATAAGCTTCCGGCGGAAATTCATCAATGCGTTCACCATGCAATTCGCGGTAGCGAAGCTCCAAAGATTCAGCTAAAATATCAACTTGATTACCAGCATCATTCACATAAAATTCAGTAAAAACATCATAACCAACATGACGCATAATATTAGCCAGAGTATCGCCAAAAGCACCGGCACGAGCACTAACTACATTTAGAGGACCTGTTGGATTCGCACTGATGAATTCCAATAATATTCGCTGTTTTTTACCATGCTTTGAAGTGGCAAATTTTTTCTTTTTTTCAACAATATTAATCAGATTTTTGTGGAAAACGCTGTTTGCCAATTTGAAATTGATAAATCCTGGCCCAGCAATTTCCACATTTTTATAATATCTTTTTTTCGTAAAAATTTCCACAAATTTTTCAGCTAAGTCACGCGGTGCCATTTTGTTTAATTTCGCATTCAAAAGTGCCACATTCGATGAAAAATCACCGTGTTCTGTGTTATTGGGAATTTCTACCGAAAAATTTTCTGTATATTCTAACTCTAAATCTTCCAAAACTTCGATTAAATCGTCAAAAATTTTATTTTTTATCATTGTTCTCTCTTTGTTTCAAATTTGTATAGGTCTTCAATTTTGTATAAATTTCGTTTTTGTTCATTAAAAATATGGACAATGATTTCGCCAAAATCCAACAAAATCCACTCACCTTTTTCGATGCCTTCTTTCGAAAGAATATCAAATTTATGTTCTTTTGCTTTTTGCAAGATATGTGTAGAAATTGCTCTATTGTGAATGTCTATTGTACCATTGCAAACGATGATTGCATCTGTGAAATCTGTCTTTTTGGTAACATCAAAATGAACTATGTTTTCACCTTTTTTCTCGAGAATCCATTCGACAATGCTTCTAATTTTTTCTTTTAATTCCATTCTAACTCTCACTTAAAATATTTTTGAAAATCTCTTCCCACAATTATTTGAAAATCTTCCATAGAATTTTCGCTAACTGCATAAATTTTTCTTTTGATGCCAGTTACTTCCATCAGATAATTCAGCTTTTCGCTGTTTTTTTTTACAACAATTATCGATTTTTCATAAATATATTTCCGACCATCTTTCCAGAAAAGCACATCAATATTCGAAAAATCGTTGTGAATAAAATAATTTCTAACATCATTAGCAGCACCGTTTATACCACATCCATTTACGACAGCAATGCGGACAAGTGGCGTATTCTTATCATTTTTTTCTGCATATTCTTCACTTTTGAACAAATCTGATTTGAACAAAAGCAATGTAATGATAATTGCTAAAAGTAACACTAAAAACCATTTCATACAATGGAACTAATTATTTTTTGAGGGTTTCATTGTCAAATTGCTTTTTTAATTGAGTAAAACTTTGTTCAAAATTTT
>CAZWYK010000165.1:0-2542 GCA_964638205.1 uncultured Candidatus Cloacimonadota bacterium
GTGACCATTCAGATGTGATGGCAGCAAGAAATACTGGATTTTCAATGATGGCAGCAAGTTCGATTCAAGAAATTATGGATTTGGCAATAGTTTCTCATTTGACTACTTTGGAAGCAAAAATTCCATTTATGAATTTCTTTGATGGTTTCAGAAATTCACACGAAATTCAAAAGATTGAAATTATAGATTACGACACGATTCGCGAAATGGTGGATATGAAATTTGTGGAAGAATTTAGAAGCAGAGCAATGAATCCAGAGAACCCACGTATTAAAGTTGGTGCTCAAAATCCAGATGTATATTTCCAAGGCAGAGAAACCACGAATTTGATGTATGACGCAACGCCAGCAATGGTACAGAAATATATGGATCAATTAGCAAAAGTTATTGGCAGACAATATCATTTGTTTGATTATGTTGGTGCAAAAGATGCCGAGAAAATTATCATCGCAATGGGCAGTGGGGCAGATACGATTGAAGAAACTATCAATTACCTCAACCAAAATGGTGAAAAATTAGGTCTTTTGAAAGTAAGGCTTTATCGCCCATTCTCTGTAAATGCTTTCATCGATGCAATTCCAAATACAGTGAAAAAAATTGCAGTTCTCGATCGTACAAAAGAACCAGGTTCAATTGGTGAACCACTTTATCTTGATGTAGTTGCGGCACTCAAAGACAAAAAAGATATTCAAATAATTGGCGGTCGCTATGGCCTCTCTTCAAAAGAATTTACTCCTTCTATGGTGAAAGCAGTTTATAATCATTTAGACGGTAAAGCAACTCACAACTTTACAGTTGGAATCAACGATGATGTTTCTAACCTTTCATTGCAAGTTGAAGAAAATATCAACACGCTTCCAGAAGGTACAATTAGCTGTAAATTTTGGGGCTTAGGCTCGGATGGAACAGTGGGAGCAAACAAAAATTCTATCAAAATTATCGGCGATAATACCGAAATGTACGCACAAGGCTATTTTCAGTACGACTCTAAAAAATCGGGTGGAATTACACGTTCACACCTTCGTTTTGGAAACGAGTTAATTCAATCTGAATATCTCGTGACAGATGCAGATTTTATTGGTTGTCACAATCAAGCATTTATCGGTAGATACGATCTTTTGGAAGGTATCAAAGATAATGGCGTTTTCTTGTTGAATTCAAATTGGGGAAGAGATGAAGTTTTTGAAAATCTTACCGAAAGTATGCAACAAGAAATTATCGCGAAAAAAGTGAAACTCTACAATATTAATGCTTTGAAAATCGCGAATGAAGTTGGCTTGGGTAGTAGAATTAATACTGTTATGCAAACAGCATTTTTCTTGATTTCGGGAGTTTTAGATCGTGAAGAAGCCATCAAAATGATTAAAAAAGCAATTGAAAAAACTTTCACTCGAAAAGGTAAAGAAGTTGTGGAAATGAACTGGAATGCAGTTGATAAGACAAACGAAGCATTAGTAGAGATTCCTGTTCCAAAAGAAATTTCTGCAAAACATACAAAGATGAAAAAATTAATTCCTGATGATGCAGACGAATTCACAAAAACAATCATCGAACGAATTATGCGTGAAAAAGGTGATGACATTTCAGTCTCAGAGATGCCAATTGATGGTTTTGTTCAAATTGGTACGACTAAATTGGAAAAACGCGGTGTATCCCCGATAGTTCCACACTGGATTACTGAAAAATGTATTCAATGCAACCAATGTTCACTCGTTTGTCCGCACGCTGCAATTCGTCCAAAATTGATTGACCCAGTTGATTTGAAGGATGCACCGGCAACTTTCCGTCACATTTCAGCAAATGGAAAAGAGAAAGACCAGTATGTTTACACAATGCAGGTTTACATTGAGGATTGTCAGGGTTGTAAAGTTTGCGTGAACGAATGCCCAGTTACTGCACTCGAGATGAAACCAATTGCGGAAGAGAGAACAAATGGAGAAGCCGCTAACACACTTTTCTTCGATTCACTTCCAACTGATGTAATGGGTTCTTACAAAGAGACTACCATCAAAGGTAGCCAGTTCAAACAACCATTGCTTGAGTTCTCGGGAGCTTGTGCTGGTTGTGGAGAAACGCCTTATGCAAAATTGATTACGCAACTTTATGGTGACAGAATGATTATCGCGAATGCAACTGGTTGCTCCTCAATCTGGGGTGGAACTTTCCCAACAATTCCATATTGTAAAAACAAAGATGGACACGGTCCAACTTGGGCAAATTCTTTATTTGAAGACAACGCTGAGTACGGTTTTGGAATGCGTCTTGCAGTCGATGCTAACAGAAAACAACTCAAGTACAATGTAAAAATTTTGGTTGAAAAAGAGATTACACCTGAATTGAAAGATGCACTTCAATATGCACTTGCTAATTGGGATACGATTGATGCCGAAATGAAGGCAAATACAGCAAAAATTAAAAAACTTCTTCAACAACCACAAAACTTATCTTGTGAAAACTTTGAGAAGATTTTAGATAATGTTATTGAACTGCAAAACTATTTTGTCCGTAAATCAGTTTGGGCTTTTGGTGGAGACGGTTGGGC